>NZ_DATLXO010000040.1:0-19218 GCF_035575815.1 Iamia sp. | reverse complement strand
CGCGCCCACATCCACCGGCAACGAACGGCTCTTACCGCAGTTCGTGGGGTGGGGGTCAGCCCGGGCTGCTGCTGCCGCCGTCGCGGGCGGCGCGGGCCGCGTCGAGGATCTCCTTGCAGGTCGGGCACACCGGGTAGCGGCCGGGGTCGCGGGTGGGTACCCAGCGCTTGCCGCAGAGGGCGGTGACGGTGGCCCCGGTGATGTAGGCCTCGGTGACCGCCGAGGCCGGCACCACGACGTGGGCGAAGCGCTCGTGGTCACCGTCGTCGGTGGTGGTCCGCTCGTCGACCTCGGTGCGCTCGTCGACCTGGGTCGCGGGCTGGAGGGTGGGGATCTCGGTCATGGCGTTCCTCGCTCAGACGGGCTTGGCGGCGCGGGTCAAGGCGGCCTCGGCCTCGGCCATGAAGCGCTCGACGAGCGTCGCCGCCGGCACCAGCTCGTCGATGGCGCCCGCGCCCTGGCCGGCGGGCATGAACTCCCGATCGGGGTCGACGTCCCGGGTGGTCGCGCCGCCGCCCAGGTGGTTGGCGCCGTCCTCGATCGACCGCAGCACCTGGAACGGGAACGGCTCGGGCGTGCCGCCGCCCTCCTCGAAGGCGCGGGTGTAGGCGTTGCGGACGACCCGGCACGTCTTGCCGGTGTAGGCGCGGGTCACGACGGTGCCGTCCTCGCCGAGGCCGAGCAGCGCCTCCTTGTAGCCGGGCACCGCCTGGGCCTCGGGGGTGGCGATGAAGCGGGTGCCGACCCAGACACCGTCGGCGCCGAGGGCCAGCGCGGCGGCCAGGCCCCGCCCGTCGCTGATGCCGCCGGCGGCCACCACCGGGATGCGGTCTCCCACCGCGTCGACCACCTGGGGCACCAGGGCAAGGGTGGCGACGGTGCCGGTGTGGCCCCCGGCCTCGGTGCCCTGGGCCACCACCAGGTCGCAGCCGGCCTCGAGCGCGGCCACCGCGTGGCGCACCTTGCCGCACATGTTCACCACGAGGAGGTTGAGGTCGTGGCACAGGTCGACGACGTCACGGGGGACCCCGAGGCCGGCCACGTAGACGGTGGCCCCGGCCTTGGCGATGTCGCGGACCTTGGACTCGAAGTCCTGGGGCGCTGCGGTCAGCAGGTCGACGCCGAAGGGCTTGGCCGTGCGCTCGCGCACCTCGGCCATCTGGGCCACCAGCTCGGGGTGGGCCATGGCCGACGCCCCGATGCAGCCGAAGCCTCCCGCCTCGGACACCGCGGCCACCAGCTCGGCGTAGGAGACCCCGCCCATGCCCGCCAGCATCACCGGGTGCTCGACATCGAGGATCTCGGTCAGTCGGGTGCGCATGCACCCGACCCTAGTGACGGGACCCGGCCGGGTGCGGAGCCGTCCCCGCCGACCCCCGACATCGCGTCGGTGCGTCGCGCTGACCCCGGACATGGCGGCGCCAGGACGGATGCCGGTCGCTCAGCGGTAGGAACCGGGGCCGGTGAACATGCCCCGGTGCCAGCGGTGGGGGGTCGCCACGAGGGCTCGAGGGTAGTCCTCGAAGAGCCACCGGGCGAAGTTGCGACGGGTCCACGGGGTCAGCCCCGCCAGCCGGACCGCGGCGTCGGCCCCTCGTCGGTGCCGGAGGAGCCCGACGAGCGCATCGGCCACCCGGTTGTCGATCGCCAGCCCCCGGGCGACCTCGCGCTCGTAGCGTTGCGTGACCTGCCGGGCGCCTTGGGATCCCGCGGCGACGATGGCTCGCGCCGCACCCATGCCGGTGCTGAGGGCCTGGCCGATCCCCTCGCCGCTCATCGGGTCGCTGGCCGCGGCGGCGTCTCCGACGAACAGCGCGCGCCCTGTGGTGAGGGCGATGCGATCGACCCGGGCCGGTATGGGCCAGGCCCGGTGGGGGCCCTCGGGCTCCCAGTCCGAGCCGAGCACCTCGGCGATGCGGGGCCGGCGCAGCAGGGTGCGCCACACGTCGGCCATCTCCTGGATGCTGATGCGGCCGCCGCGGTGGATGCCGAAGCCGACGTTCACGGAGCCGTCGGCGAGAGGGAACGACCAGGCGTAGCCGGGCAGCAGATCGGGCTCGAACCACACCCAGAGGTCGCGCCGGGCCGGCTCGGCCACACCCCGCAGGTACTGGCGGAAGGCGTGGGACTCGCCGCGGTAGCCGGGGACGGCGACGCCCAGGCACTTGCGCAGCGGCGACCACATGCCGTCCGCGCCGATCACGTAGCGGGCCCGCACCTCGCCGAGACCGGCGACGGTGGCCGCCACGGTCGCTCCGTCGTCGTGGGCCGAGAGCAGGGCGCAGCCGTCGTGGACCTGCGCCCCGGCGGCCCGGGCGGCATCGAGCACCGCGGCGTCGAGCTCGGAGCGGCGGGCGGCCACCGCGTACGCCCCCCGACCGCGTGGGAACGCAAAGGCCGCGGGCCGCCCGGTCGGCGGGGCGATCACCACGTCGGTGACGACCCGCCACGACGGGACGGACGCGGCCTCCACGCCGAGCTCCTCGAGGAGGGGCAGGGCGCCGGCGGTCAGGCCATCGCCGCAGATCTTGTCGCGCGGGAACCGGGCCTTGTCGACCACGAAGACGTCGCGCCCGGCCCGGGCGAGGGTCACCGCCGCCGCCGCCCCCGCCGGCCCGCCCCCGATGACGAGGACGTCGGTGCGGATCGTCACCGAGGCGAGGTCGGACGCCCGGACGGGCGAGCCCCCGAGCGGCGGCGCGCCGCTCCGCCCCGGGCCGCGCCGCGGGCCGTACCGTCGGCGGCCGACGCCTTCGTGACCGTTCCCTTCTTCGTCGTCGCCGGCGTGGCCGTCCTCCTCTTCGCCGTCGTCCTCTTCGCTGTCGCCTTGGTGCTCGCCGCCTTGGTCGACCTGGTGGCCGCGCCCCCGGCCTTCCTCGATCCTGTGACCGTCCTCGACGCCTTCGGCTTCCTGCCCCTGGTCGTCGCCGCCGTCGCCTTCGGGCCGGGACCCTTGGTGGCTCGCTCGGTGCTGGTGGTCTCCGCGCTCGGGGGCGGCACCGAGGTGGGTGCGGGGGACGGGTCGGCGGCGGTCAGGATCTCGTCCCACCCAGCGCGCAGCGCGGCCACCAGGCGGTCGGGCTCGGTGACCGCTGCGGGATCCATGTTGACGCCGATGTGGAGGTCGTCGAGGTAGCTGAGCAGGGTCAGGTTGGCGGCCGCGCCGGTGAGCGGCCCGAGGGCGAACATGGCCTCGACCCGGCCGCCGGCGGTGTAGATCGGGATCGGCGCCCCCGGGACGTTGCTGGTGACCAGGTCGACCCCCTTCAGCATGGATCCGAAGAGCCCGGTGCTGAGCGAGGTGGGAAGGCGCCGCAGCAGCCCGGCCAGCGGCTCGACGAAGGCGAGCGACGGCTCGCCCCGCTGGCCCAGCACGAGCTCGTGGAGCACCTTCATGCGCGCCGCCGGGTCGCCGATGTCGAGCGGGATCGGGAACCGGGCCGGGACGAACTGGTTGCCGGCGAGGTCCTCGGTGCCGACGGTGCGCACGTTGATCGGCATCGTCATGCGCAGGGCCGCGGCGGACGTGCCCATCTCGCGGTGGTAGCGGGTGAAGCCCGCCGCGGTGGCGGCGACGAAGGCGTCGTTGAGCGTCGCGCCGGCCGAGCGGGCCGCCACCTTGACCGCGGCCATCGGCACGACGAGCGTGTCGAAGCGAACCGAGAGCGAGCGGCCGGTCATCAGCGGCGATAGCGGGGCGGTGGCCGGCGCCGCGAGACGGACCACCGAGGCGGCCGTCGCCGCCGCCCGCGCCAGGGCCCCGGCGGGGTCGGCGGCGGCGTCGGCCACGGTGCGCACGGTCGCACCCGACACCGTTGCGCCGGAGCGGCCGATGATGCCTCGCGCCCGGCGCTGCTCGTGGGCGATGGCGTCGATCCAGCGGGCGGCCTGGCTCATCACCGGCGCCGGCGGTGCCGGGGGCATGTCGGCCCCGCCGGTCGGATCGCGCTCGAGCTCGAACATGATGAGGGCGAGCTTCACGCTCCCGACGCCGTCGGTGATGGCGTGGTGGACCTTCAGCACCAGGGCGGCCCGGCCGTCCTCCATGCCCTCGATCAAGGTGGCCTCCCACAGCGGCCGTGCCCGGTCGAAGCCGGCCATGGCGATGGGCTGGGCCACGTCGAGCACGCTGCGCAGGTCACCGGCGCCGGGCACCCGCACGAAGCGGACGTGGTAGTCGAGGTCGAAGTGGGGGTCGACCTCCCAGCGGGGCGGAGCGATCGACAGCGGGTTGGCCCGCACCCGCTGGCGGAGGCGGGGCACGAGGCGGGTGCCGCGGTCGAGCAGCTCCCGCAGCCGATCGTGGTCGGGCGCTCGATCGAGGACCGCGACGGCGGTGATCGTCGAGCGCAGCATGGCGTCCTTCTCGATGGTCCACATGAGCGCGTCCGAGTCGCTCATCCGGCTCTCGTAGGTCAGCTCGCCCATCCGCGCTCCACCTCTCCCGACCGCGGGTGGCCGGCGGGCGCCATCATGCCCGGCGGTGGTGGTCCCCGACAGCCGGAGCGGACGTCGTCAGGTGCCGCCCGGGGTCGGTCTCGACTGATCGGCCGCGGCCGCGGGCGGGGAGCCGGGTCAGCCGTCGCAGGTCCGGGCGCCGGAGTCGCGGTAGCGGGCGGCGACGGTGTCGGTGGCGGTGCGACCGTCGGGGTAGGTGATCGTGCGGGTGGTCTCGACCCGGGTGCACGCCCGGCCCGAGCGCTCCTCGCTCTGGTCCGTCTGCTGCCCGAAGGCGTGCTGGGTCGAGTACAGGGTGACGGTGACGCTCGTGTCGGTGTGGGAGGTCCAGATCAAGATGCCGTGGGGTGTGTCGTTGGTGAAGGCCAGGTCAGGGTTCTCCCAGCCCATGGTCGCCTCCCGGCCCCGGGGGTACCGGCTGAAGTACTCCGAGTGGGCCTGGTAGGCCTCGAAGGGCAGCCCGGCGAAGAAGGCGGCGTTGAACATGGTGGTCGAGAACTGCGATACGCCACCGCCGACCTCGTCGACGTGGACGCCGTTGTCGATGGCACCGGCCGGAACGAAGCCCTTCTCCCGGGTGCGCTGCCCGACGTGGCCGTTCAACGAGAACGTCTCGCCCGGCAGGACGACGGCGCCCCGGGTCAGATCCGCGATGCGCCGGATGTTGGTGACGCGGGGCGCGCCGGGTTCGTAGTAGGTGGTGAACGACTTGACCTGTGGTCGGCCGTCCCAGAGGGTGGTGGTGCCGACGGGCTCTGAGATGCCCAGGGAATAGGCCTCCTCGGTGGTGAGGTCGGGCTCGTCGACGAGGGGGTCGACCTCGATGACCTCGGTGCCGGCGGCGATGGCCTCGGCGATGCGGGTCGCCGAGTCCTCGGCGCAGCAGCTGATCCCCACGACGGCGGGGGTCAGCCGCACGGCCCCGTCCACCACGGCGAAGCTCGCGCTCTTCGGCTCGGCGTCGCCGAGGGAACCGACCCGGTCCTTCAGGGCCGCGTCGATGCGCTCCTCGTCGAAGCTGAGCTCGATGCCATCAGAGCCCATGCGGGAGCGGGTCCACCCCCGCAGCTCGGGGACGTCGAAGGTCACGGTCTTGCCGGACACGTTCACCACCAGGGGCTCGGCGGTGAGCGCTTCGGCCTCCTCGGCCAGAGCCCGGGCCTCTGCGTCGGAGACCCGCGGCGCGCGCGTCTCGGGCTCCACGGCGATGGTGATGGGGTCCTCGTCGGCCCGAGCGGCGGCGAGCAGCCGGTCGGCCACGACCTCGGGGTCGAGGGCGCGACCGACGACACCGTTTTGGACCCGCACGGTCTCGGGCGAGGCGACGATGGTCGGCTCGACCGGTGTGCGGCGCTCGGTGCCCTCCAACCCGGCCAGCACGAGGGCGAGCTGCTCGGAACGGAGCGTGTAGCGGGGCTCGACCTCATAGGGCGAGACGAACGAACGGGCCCAGGCCAGGGGACGCAGCGGGGTGGCGCCGGAGCGGCCCTCGGCGAGGACGGCGGACGCGGTGGCGTCCCGGTCGATGGCCAGGCTGAGCTCGGCCGCGGTGGCCTCGAGGGTCGTGTCTCCGGTGTCGATCCGGACCTCGGTGGCGCCGAAGTCGACGGCGTCGCGGTCCACCGCGTCGTTCACGGCCTCCTCGGACTCACCCCCCAGGTCGTCGCCGTCGAGCTCGACGTTGCGGAGGCTGCCGTTGGCTGCCGCACTGGTGTCGAAGGCCCACGCGCCGAGGAAGACCATCACCACGAGGACGGGGAGGCCGAGTCCGAGAAGGAGGCCGAGCCGCGGTCGTCGTCTCACCCCTCCACGATGCCACCTGCCACTGTCAGATCCGAGTCGAGGGCCCCCGGAGGCGGGCGGATGCGCCCTCGATCGGCGCGGGTAGGGTCACGCTCCGCCAACGCTGGCTGACCTCTCGAGGAGTCCCCGATGACCGGAATCTGCGACGGAAGGGTCTGCATCGTGACCGGGGCCGGCCGCGGCATCGGGCGCGAGCACGCCCTCATGCTGGCCTCCGAGGGGGCCAAGGTGGTCGTCAACGACATCGGCGGGGAGATGGACGGCAGCGGGCGTTCCACGGGCCCCGCCCAGGACGTGGTCGACGAGATCGTCGCCGCCGGCGGTGAGGCCGCGGTCAACGGCGACGACGTGTCGAGCTGGGACGGTGCCGAGCGGATGATCACCCAGGCCGTCGACACCTTCGGGGCGCTCCACGTGCTGATCAACAACGCCGGGATCCTGCGCGACCGCATGCTGGCCAACATGTCCGAGGCCGAGTGGGACGCGGTGATCCAGGTCCACCTGAAGGGCACCTTCGCCCCCGCCCGCCACGCCGCGGCCCACTGGCGCGAGCGCTCCAAGGCCGGTGACGAGGTCGACGCCCGCATCATCAACACGTCGTCGCCGTCGGGCATCTACGGCAACGTGGGCCAGACGAACTACGGCGCGGCCAAGGCCGGCATCGCCAGCTTCACCATCATCGCGGCCAAGGAGCTGGCCCGCTACGGGGTCACCGTCAACGCCATCGCCCCGGCCGCTCTCACCCGCATGACCGAGAACCTCGGCATGGGCCAGGCCGACGAGGAGACCAAGGAGAAGATGTCGCCGCGGTGGATCGCGCCCATCGTCACCTGGCTGGCCTCGGCGGAGAGCCGCAGCGTCACCGGGCGGGTCTTCGACGTCACCGGGCAGGCCCTGTCGGTCTCCGAGGGCTGGCACCGGGGTCCCACCGCCACCCCGGTCGAGGATCCCGCGCTGGTGGGCGAGATCGTCACCCAGCTGGTGGCCGACGCCCGCCCCAACGCCAACATGATGGGCTTCGACGAGCAGTAGGCGACCTCGGCGGGGCCGGCTGGGTAGGGTCGCTCTCGCACCGGGGGCCGTCCGGCCGGACGCCTCGCACCCCGACCCGCCCCGGAGGCGCCTGATGCCCATCGATCCCACGGCGGTCGGCTCGCAGAGCGAGCCCGTCCGCCACTCCTGGACCTCCAGCGACGCCATCCTCTACGCCCTCGGCGTCGGGGCCGGCGCCGTCGACCCGCTCGACGAGCTCGGCTTCACCACCGAGAACTCCAACGGCGTCACCCAGCAGGTGCTGCCCACCATGGCGGTCGTGCTGGGCGTCGGCGGCGGTGGGGCCTTCGGATCCATCGGCTCGTTCAACCCGGCGATGCTCGTCCACGGCGAGCAGGCGATTCAGCTGCACGGCCCGATCCCCGTGGCCGGCGAGGTGGAGACCGTCGGGGAGATCACCGCGATCTACGACAAGGGGAAGGGCGCGCTGGTGGAGGTGCGTTCGGCCTCGACCGACACCGCCACCGGCCAGCCGCTGTTCACCACCACCATGTCGGCGTTCATCCGCGGCGAGGGCGGCTTCGGCGGCGAGCGGGGCCCGTCGGGCCCGAAGAACCCACCGCCCGAACGGGCGCCCGACCACGAGCAGGCCTACGTCACCCGCTCGGACCAGGCCCTCATCTACCGGCTCTCGGGCGACCGCAACCCGCTGCACTCGGACCCGACCTTCGCCGCCATGGGCGGCTTCGACCGCCCGATCCTCCACGGGCTGTGCACCTACGGCTTCACCGGGCGGGCGCTGCTGCACCGCCTCTGCGAGGGCGATCCGACGCGCTTTCGGGCCATGGAGGGCCGCTTCTCCTCGCCGGTGATGCCGGGTGAGCGCCTCATGGTGCACATGTGGGAGACCGGCGCCGGCGAGGCCCTCTTCCAGACCACCGGCGACGACGGGCGCGCGGTGCTGAGCGGCGGCCGCCTCGCGTACGCGGTGGCCTCATGAGCGAGCGCAGCGAGCGAGTCAGAAGGTACGGGCTCTCTGGCGGCGGAGTCCGCGGAGCCGACAGCGCTCATCGGTGCCCGGCGAACGCCAACGTCGTGCACGTGACCGACGACGTGACGGTGCACCGATGACGACCCCGGGTGGGACGCCGGCGGGGTGGTACCCCGACCCGCACGCGCGCTACGAGCAGCGCTGGTTCGACGGCGCGCAGTGGACGCCGCACGTCGCGACCCGGGGCGTGACGACGACCGAGTCCTCCGACGACTGGGCGTACGCGACCGGGGTGTCGAGCTCGGACCAGGTGCAACAGCAGGTCACCCGGGCCGCCCAGGACCGCTACGCCGGTGCCCCCGGTTCGCGCGCGGCGGCCTCCGACGCGGATCCGGCCGGTGCACCGGCGCCGGGCGGTGGGGGCACCATCTTCACCGAGCCCGTCCTCGTCGTTAACCAGAAGGCCAAGGTCTTCGAGGTCACCAACGAGTACGCGGTCTACGACCAGCACGGTCGCCAGATCGGCGCCGTGCGCCAGATCGGCCAGTCGGCGGCGCGCAAGGTGCTGCGGGTGGTCAGCAACCTCGACCAGTACCTGACCCACCGCCTCGAGATCGTCGACGAGGCCGGCGCCCCGCTGCTGCGCATCACCCGGCCGGGCAAGATCCTCAAGTCCAAGTTCCAGGTCGAGCGGGGCGATGGCCAGCCCGTCGGCGAGATCCTCCAGGAGAACGTCTTCGGCAAGGTCCGCTTCAGCCTCGTCGCCGGTGGCCAGTCGGTCGGATCCATCAACGCCGAGAACTGGCGGGCGTGGAACTTTTCCATCAGGGACGCCGGGGGCAACGAGGTCGCCCGCATCACCAAGACGTGGGAGGGCTTCGCCAAGGCCATGTTCACCACCGCCGACAACTACGTCGTCACCCTCCACCGGCCGCTGGACGAACCGCTGCGGTCTCTGGTCGTGGCCTCCGCTCTCAGCGTCGACACCGCCCTCAAGCAGGCCGAGAGCTAGAGCGTGCGCCACCCCGCCCGTCGGGCAGATCGATGAAGTCGGGGTAGAAGTCGGTGTCGTCGAAGCGGCGAGCAGCTCGCGGTCGTGGCTGATCAAGAGGACCGTCTTGTCAGCGGGCTCCGCCAGGAGCGTTGATCTGCAGATCTCGACAGATCTTGCGGACGAGCCGGACGTCGACCTCGCGGTGACGCGGCACGACCGACGGCGAGCCGGTCGGCCCGCGCACTTGGTGTGGTTCGCGCCTTCGCCGACGACCCGCGCTCCGTTGTCGCCGGGGGGCAGGTCATCATCGGGGGTGAGCATGACGACGAGGGCGTCGAGGACGTTGGCCCTCGCCTCGTCGCGCGTGCGACCTTGGCTGTGGGTGCCCGGGACCTCGGGGACCGAAGCGATGATCCAACCGTCGTCGCCCTGCTCGTAGCTGATGGTCATGCTGAGCGTGCTGGTCCCCACGCGGGAGAAGATACCGGCCGCGACCGTCGCCGGGAGCCCCTTGACTGGGGTTGGGACGTGACCGCCGGTCCCCTGCCCCCTGACTGAACCGCCCGCTGGGGGGACCCCCGACGTACACCTCGGTCAGAATCGCACGGGATCAGAAGTTGAAGATGTGCTCGACCTTGACGGGGAAGTGGACCATGCCCCGGGTGCGGGTGGGGTTCATGACCGAGAAGTGGTCCTGGAACCCGCGCTCGTCGTAGATGGTGCCGCCGTCGTGGGAGTGGATGGCCACGGTGAGCTGGAACGTGCCGTCGAGCAACGGAACGTGGTCGAACGCGAAGACGACCTCGCCGTCGCCCGACACGGCGTGGATGTGCTGTTCGAGCACGTCGGTGGTCGTGCCCATCAGCCGCGTGCCCTGCTCGTCGAAGATCTCGACGGCGAAGGCGACGTCGGTGATCGTGCCGGTGGCCGAGTAGCCGATGCGGAGGTTCAGGGGCTGACCGGGAAGGAGGTGCCCGGCCTCGGTGTCGGGGTACTCGGGGATGACGTGGCGGATCTTCACCGTGGCCGCCTCGTCGTGGACGAGGTCGGCGGGGACGACGATGATCGGCATCTCGCCGGTGGCGGGGTCGATGGCCACCGGCGGGGCGTGGTCGGCCTCCTCGGCCGCCAGCGGGATGTCGACACCCCGCGCCGCGAGGGCCTCGCGAAAGGCCCGGATGGCCTCGCCCGGAGGACCATCGGCAATCTTGTGGCCGTGGTCGAGCACCACCGCCCGGTCGCAGATCTGGCGCACCGTGTCGGTGGCGTGGGACACGACCAGGATCGTGCGCCCGTCGCGCTGCATGCGCCGGATTCGGTCTATGCACTTGCGCTGGAAGGCCTCGTCGCCCACCGAGAGCACCTCGTCGACGAGCAGGATGTCGGGCTCGACGTTGATGGCCACCGCGAACCCGAGCCGGGCGTACATGCCCGAGGAGTAGTGCTTGACCTGCTGGTCGATGAACTCCTCGAGCTCGGCGAAGTCGACGACGTCGTCGAAGATCGCGTCGACCTGGACCTTGGAGAACCCGAGGATCGACCCGTTGAGGAACACGTTCTCGCGCCCGGTCAGGTCCGGGTGGAACCCGGCCCCCAGCTCGAGCAGGGCGGCCAGGCGACCCCGGGTGGTGATGGTGCCCGACGTGGGCCGCAGCGTGCCGGCGACGCACTTGAGCAGGGTCGACTTGCCGCTGCCGTTGTGGCCCAGCATGGCGAGCGTCTCGCCCTGGGCGACGTCGAACGACACGTCGTTCAGGGCGTGGAACCGTTCCCACTGGACCCGCCCGGCCCGGATGACGCGCTCCTTGGTCGAGGTGGGCTTGTCCTTGGCCAGCTTGAAGACCTTGCTGACCGACTCGATGGTGATGGCGTCGGTCACCCGCTCAGATCTCCTCGGCCATGTCGTCCTCGAGCCGGCCGAAGAGCCAGAGCGCCCCGAAGAACAATGCGATGGCGAACAGTCCGACCCACGAGAGGCGGGTCATGTACCAGTTCAGCGGGTGGTGGATCAGCGCCGGCACCTGCTGCTCGCCCATCCGGTTGCCGATGTCGAAGGCCTCGTTGTTGTTCGTGTACCAGCCGAACGTGGTGCCCTCGGGGTTGTAGAGCACCCGTTGGAAGGTGAGGATGATGGGAAGCACCGGGTTGAGCGACGCGATCCACTCGCGCCCGGCGCCGAGGCGTTCGGCGACCTGGCGGTACGGGTAGACGATGGCCGACAGCCAGAACCAAGCCAGCAGGGCCAGCTCGAGCAGGTGCTCGGTGTCGCGCAGGTAGACGTTGATCGCGGAGAGGGCGATGGCCAGCGCTGAGGCCAGGATCAACAGCACCAGAATGGCGTAGGGCAGGGCGATGGCGTACTCGAGCGACGGCGCCCGTTGGAAGATCGCCAGGGCGGCCACCAACACGGTGGCCTGGAGACAGAAGTGAACCACGGCGGCGCCGATGGCGGCGAGGGGCAGGATCTCGCGCGGGAACCACACCTTCTGCACCAGCTGGGCGTTCGTGGTGATCGATCCGGTGCCCGAGCTGAGGGCGGTCGAGAAGAAGTTCCAGACCAGCAGCCCCGAGAGGAAGAAGATGGCGTAGTAGGGCACCTGCACCCGCAGGACCTCTTGGAACACCACCGAGAACACCACGAGGTAGAGAGCAGGGTTGAGCAGCGTCCAGACGAACCCGAGGACGCTGTTCTTGTACTTGACCTTGAGCTCCTTGCGCGTGAGGTTCCCGAGCAGCTCGCGGTAGTGCCAGACGTCGATCAGGCGGCGGATCGGGTTGGGCCGCTTCGAGATCTCGAGGGCGGGGGCGACGTCGCGCTCGGGCCCGGGGCCGTCCGGCGCGAGGTCGGGCACAGGCGGGGCGGTGGCGGTCACGACTGCCCGATGATAGTGGGCGCGGCACGCGGACCCCCATCACCGACGGCGGATCGCGTCGACCACCGCGGCGAGCGAATCGCCGAGCCCGGGCCAGTCGTAGTGCCGCTCGACGAGGTCGCGTCCCGCGGCAGCCCGCTGGGCGGCGGCCGTCGGATCGGCGACCACAGCGCGGATGGCCCGGGCCAGGTGCGACGGCGACACCACCAGCAGGTGCTTCCCGTCGACGACGTCGATTCCCCGGGCCCCGACCTCGGTGGTGACCACCGGGGCACCGGCGGCGAGGTACTCGATCACCTTCAGGTTGGTGCCCGACCCCGACATCATGGGGTTCAGGGCCACGTGGGCGGCGCGCAGGAGGACATCACGCTCCCGGTCGGCGACGACGCCCACGAACACGACGTTCGGCGGCGCGGGGCGGTTGGCGAAGGCGTCACCGTGGCGCCCACCCAGGACGAGGAGCACCTCGGGGACCCCAGCCGCCAGCTCGATGAGGATCTCGGCCGCCACCAGGTTGGGTGGGTGCCAGCTGCCGAAGAACACGGCCAGGCTCGTGACCTCGCCCGCCCGGGGGTCGAGGGATCGGTAGCGCGCCACCCACTGCTCGCCCCGACGGCGCCGCGCCCCGGGCGAGGGGCGGCGAAGGGCGGCGCAGTCGGTGCCGTTGGGGACCACCCGAGCATCGGTCCCCGGGCGCCCGACGGCGGCGGCGAGGGCCTCGGCGTCGGCCCGGCTGCAGGCCGTGATCGCCGCGGCGCGGCCCGCCGCGGCCCGCTCCACCGCGACCACCTGGTCGTAGACCGCGGTGCCGGCGGCACCGGGGGGCAGCACCTCGGCCTTGAGGTCGGCCTCGACGTTGAACGCGTCGTAGACGAAGGGCAGCGCGATGCCGGCCTCGTCGAGCGCGGGGAGCAGGTAGGGCTCGGCCAGGATGACCACGTCCGCGTTGCGCGTCGCGGCCCGCAGCACGCGCAGGTACTCCGGCGTCAGCGCGATCTCGGATCCCGCGGTGAGGTCGCTGACCGGCAGGCCGACCGCAAGGGTCCGCTCCTCGGCCGCCCGGCGCTGGGCGGCGCTGATGGGCACCGCGGTCTCGACGAACCCGGGCCCGAGCACGGTCGACCCCGCCGGGCCGCCGTCGGTGAGGCTCACGATCTCGACGTCTGCGTGGCGGGCCAGGGACCCGTAGAGGTGGTAGCTGCGGAGCTGGCCGCCGTGGCCCCGGTCGGCCACCCGGAACGTGGTCGTCACGACCACCCGCGCCCGGTCGCCGTGGCGCGTCCGGTGCCCTCCGAGGCGGGTCTCCCCCCCGGGTCCGGAACCGGCCGTCGCGGCGCGGGGGCCGACGGAGCCGGTGGCCGCGCTCGTGGCGCCGTTCGTCGCGCCCCCGGTCGCGGTCGTGGCGCGGTTCGTCGCGCCCCCGGTCGCGGTCGGTCCGAGCAGGGTGCGGATCACCGATGGCCAGCTGATGCGGGCCGCCCGCCGCTGCGCCGCGGTCCCGAGGCGCGCGGCGCGCTCGGGATCGGTCACGAGGGCGGCGAGGGCCCGGCCCAACGCCACCGGGTCAGGCGCCACCACCAGGCCGTCGGCTCCGTTCGTCACCAGCTCGGCCGGGCCGCCGCTGTCGGTGCACGTGACGACCGGGGTCCCCGCGGCCATGGCCTCGACGGCGATGAGCCCGTAGTCCTCGTCGAGGGGGACGAAGGGCACCGCCAGGGCGCCGCCGTAGAGGTCGGCAAGCGCGGCGTCGGGCACGAACCCGACGAAGCGGATGCGGGGGTCGCCTGCGGCCAGGGCCCGGAGCCGGGCCTCGTCGGGTCCGGTGCCCCCGATGAGCAGGGGAACCTCCCCGGGGACGTGGGCCATGGCGCGGATCAGCAGGTCGAGCCGCTTGGGGTGGTCGAGCCGGCTGGCGGTGAAGAGGTGCGAACGGGGACCGCCGCCGGGTCGGGGCGGGACCAGGTCGGAGGGAGCGTGGGCCACCCGCGCCCCCACGCCCTCGGGCAGGTAGTCGGCGCGGGTCGCGACGGTCCGCGAGAGGGCCACGTGCCGGGCGATCTCGGTCGGGTCGAGGGCCACCCGATCGAGCCACCGCACCACCAGCCGGCTGACCGGGCCGGGCAGGGCGAGGTCCGGGTGGTCGGCCCCGAGGGCGGCCACCGCGGCGTCGAGGTGGTCGAGGACGTCGCCCACCGCACTGCGCCGGGCGGGCTGCCCCACTGCGTCGAGCAGGGCGGCGGTGGCGGGCTGGACCGGCCCGGGGGCGGTCGGGATCCCGAAGTGGCCGTAGGTGTCGTAGAGGCCGCGCAGCGGGTGGAACATCCACAGCACGTGGCGCGGGTGCGGGCAGATCCAGGCGGGGTACTTGGAGCTGATGACGACGTCGAAGTGGTCGAGGTCGAGCGCAGCGAAGGCGCGGTAGCCGGCGGCAACCTCGGCGAGGGTCGATTCCCGCACGGGGAGCTTCACCATCTCGGCCTCGTGACCGGCGTCGAGCAGCGCCGCGTAGAGCCCGGTCCACGCCCGTTCGGCCCCGCCGCGGGTGAACGGCACCGGGGTGGGGGCGACGATGGCGACCTTCACGCCGCGCCTGCCGACCCCGCGTCGGCTTCCTCCAGGGTGATGGCGAGGGCCAGGCGGATCTGGTCGTCGGCCCGGTCCCAGGTGATCTCTGCGGCCCGGGCGCGGGCGCCGGCGGCGAGGGAAGCGGCCAGCTCGGCGTCGGTGAGGATCCGCTCGACGGCGGCGGCGATCGCCGCGCCGGTCGGCTCGACCACCAGGCCGTCGACCTCGTGGCTGACCAGGTCGGCCAGGCCGCCACCGTCGTGGCCGACGACGACGGGCGTGCCGTGGGCCATCGCCTCGATGGCGGTGAGCCCGTAGTCCTCGTCGAGGGCGGGGGCCACCACGCACGGCGTGGTGGCGTAGAGCCGCTCGAGGGTGGGGTCGTCGACCCGGCCGGCCAGCTCTATGTTCGACCGCCACCCGTCGGGCGCGGGCTCGTCGACCTCGGCCCGGCAGCACCACAGGGCGGTCTCGTCGACGGCGTCGAGGTCGGTGCCCGGGCGGGCCAGGCGGTGGTCGACCGAGCGGACCCAGTCGGCGCGGCCCCCGGACCCGACGATCACCGCCGGGACCCCTGGCAGGCGGCGCAGGGCGGCGACGAAGAGCTCCGGTCGCTTGGGGAACTCGAGGCGCCCGACGCAGAGCACCGGGCCGTTCCGCCGGGCATCGGCGCTCTCGTCGCGGTCGGCTGCGGTCCCGGCGGCGCCGCCCACCGCGACGCCCGCGTGGAACAGCGACACCCGGTCGATCCCGTTGAAGCGGCCCAGGCGGCGGCGGACCGTCTCGGACCCGGCCGCGAACCACCGCACCGCCTCGAGGCGAGGAGCGTCGAGGGCTCGGATCTGGGCCCCGGCCTGGCGGTGCAGGGCAGGATCCGCAGCGAAGCCGGCGGCGATCCACAGGTCCTCGAGGTCGTAGTAGACGCGGTGGTGGTGGAAGAACAGGCTCAGGTGGTGCGGGTGGGCGTGGGCGAAGGAGGGGGGTTGGGTCGAGAGCACGGCGTCGTAGTGGCGGGTGCCCATGGTCTCGAACGCGGCGACCGCAGCGAGGTAGCGGAAGTACTCCGGCGCCGCGTGCCAGACCTCGTCGGCCACCTCCACCCCGAACGGGGAGTGGGGGAGCGCGCCCACGTCACACGTGAGACGGGTGACGTGGTGACCGTCGGCCCGCAGGGTCGCCTCGACCCGGTCGACCACGCGCTCGAAGCCCCCCGCCACGCCGATGTCGGGCTTGAGCAGGGCGATGCGACGACCGGTGCCGACCCCGGCGCTCACTGCGTCACACCGGCGCAGGAGGCCCGCCGGCGGTCCGAGCCACCACGGCGTAGGTGGCGGGCCCCGGCTCGTCGGGATCACCCAGGGCGACCACCTCGGCCTCGGCGTACCCCCGCTCGAGCACCAGCAGGGTGAGGGTGCGGGGGTGCAGGGGCCGGCGGCGCGGGTCGGCCCACTGAGGGTCGTCGGTCCCCTGGCCGTTCGGGTGCGCGGCGCCCAGCACGAGCACGCCGCCGGGCCGCAGCGCAGCGCGCGCCGTGTCGACCAGGTCGACCAGGTCGGGGAGGGCCACCACGTCGGCGAGGACGGCGGCGGTGATTGCTCCGGCCGAGCCGGCGGGGGCGGAGCGGACGTGGGCGACCGGTTCTTCGGCCACGACCCGGTGACCTCGCCCGCGCAGCGCCTCGACGTGGTCGGGGTCATCCTCGACGCCAGACGCCTCGACACCGACCTCGTCCCACACGTCGAGCCACTCGCCTCGGTCTGACGCCAGGTCGAGCACGGGGGCGGCGGCGGCCGCGGCGACCACGGCGTCGGCCACGACCCGGGCCTGGCGGCGGAGGACCTCGGCGTCGGGTCGGCCGGCGGCGGCCAACTGGCGCAGGAGGTGGGCATCGGCGCGGCCGGCCTCATCGGCCAGCAGCCCCAGGGCGAGCGCCGTCGAGGGCGCAGCGCCCGCGGCGGTGACGGCGTCACGGGCGGCGCGGAGCACCACGTCCTCGCGCGAGCGGGTGGCGGCCCCGGCCTGGCGCAGCTCGACCAGGTCGGCCTCGGCGCCCTCGATGCGGCGGACCAGGTCCTCGGCGTGCGCCGCCAGGTCGGCCACCTGGGCCGCGAGGTCGGCCGCGTCGGCCTCGAGGTCAGCCGCTCCCACCTCGACGGTGGCGATGCCGGCCTGCACCCGCTTCAGCGTGCCGTCGGTGCGCTCCTCGACCGTCTGAACGGTGCCGGCCAGCTCCTCGACCACGTTGGCGAGGCGGTCGATGGCCACCACCAGGTCGCGGTTGAAGGGGACCTGGTGGGACGTGACCGGCCGCAGCCCGACGAGGACGGCCTTCTTGACCGAGCGCAGGCGGGCCGCATCCGGGAGGTCGGTGCCGGCGTCGGAGCTGTGCCATGCGGTGTCGAGGTGCCGCCGGGTCTCGCCCAGCGCGGCGCGGGCGCGCGCGGAGAGCTGGGGGGCCGGTGCGGGCGCAGCCCCGGCCCCGGCCGCAGCCCGCTCACCCACCTCGGCCACCACGCGGGCGGTCTCGGTCGGCGTCGGGGGTTCGTCCTGGGCGGCCATCGTCGGTGTCCTCGGGGGGCAGGGTCGGGGCGAGGCTACTGGTCGGCCCGAGCGGTCCCGGAGACCGGGTGGCCGACGAAGTAGTAGTTCGCTCCGGTGCGGTACTGCTCGGCGAACGCCTCGGCGCTGAGGGGCGGCCGGCCGGCCAGGTGGTCGTCCAAGAGGCTGATCGCCATGCCCGCGCCGGCGAAGAGCTCGAAGACGTCGTGGGGGCGGGTGAGGTACATGCCGGCCCCGCTCAGCCCGAACTCGAAGATGGTCACGGGGCGGTGCTGGCCCAGGGTGCGGGTGGCCCCGCGCAGCACGCCCAGCTCGCCGCCCTCGACGTCGATCTTGAGGATGCGCACCGGGTCCTCGGGCGCGATGACGTCGTCGAGGCGGGCGGTGCGCACCGTGATCGTGGTGACCTTGTTGCTCGCCGCGAAGCTCCGCAGCTGCAGGCCGCTGAACTGCGGGTTGGTGGTGACGTGGTGGAACTCCGCCTCGCCCGCGGCGTCGGCGAGGGCGATCTCGTGGACCTCGACGCCGGGGAAGTCGCGGCGGAGGGCGGCGGCGTGCTCGGGGAGCGGTTCGAAGGCGTGGTGGTTCCCGCCGGGCGCGGCGGCCACCAAGTGGCGCAGGATGAGGCCCTCGTGGGCCCCCACGTCGATGCCGACGTCCTGACTGCCGCCGAGGGTCCGGCGGATGATCTCGGCGGTCCACTCGTCGTAGCGCTCGTTGCGCACGTCGAGCGGGGCGAACCGGGCCCGCACAGCCTCGGTCGCCTGGGCGACCCGCTCGAGCGCCGGCTGGAGCCCCTGGGCCGCAGCCGCGGTCGTCTCGGCCGCGGTCGCGCCCCGCACCGCCTCCGACCGGGAGGCGCCCACCTGGGTGGCCAGGGCCCCGACCTGGGTGGCGAGCGCCGCGATCCCGGCGCGCAGTCCCGCCAGCTCGGACGCCTGGTGGTCGAGCGACCGGCGCAGCTCGTCGGTGCGGTCGTTGCCCTGGGCCGCGACGTGGGCCTGGCTGCGACGGGCGGCCGCCCCGGGCCGCAGCACCCGATCGAGGCGTCGGAGGCGATCGAGGGTGCGCTCGTCCATGGCGCGCGGAGGCTACCCGCCGACGTGTCGCGCCTCGCTCCGGCTGTCACAGCCCCTCGGTAGGGTGCGCTCCATGGCCGACGCATCTCGCCGTCCCCGGCGCCGCACGACCACCTCCGCGTTCGGGGTCGGCCGCCGTGAGGGCCATGACGCCGGCGACTTCTACGCCCGGTTTACCGCCCCCACGCTCAGCACCGACGAGGTCGTCGTCCGCCACGTCCCCGACGAGCCCCTGGTGCACGGTGACGCACGCGACATGCGCGAGCTCAAGGACTCCTCGGTCGCCCTGGTGGTGACCTCCCCGCCGTACTTCGCGGGCAAGGCCTACGAGGCCATCGACGAGGCTGATCCCCGCATCCCCGACAGCTACGTCGCCTACGCCGCCATGCTTCGCGACGTCTTCGCCGAGTGCGTGCGGGTGCTCGAGCCCGGCGGGCGCATCGCCGTGAACGTGGCCAACCTGGGCCGCAAGCCGTACCGGTCGTTGTCGGCCGACGTCATCCGCATCCTGCAGGACGACCTGGGCCTGCTCATCCGCGGCGAGATCGTCTGGGTGAAGGCCCGGGGCGCGGGCGGCAACTGCGCCTGGGGCTCCTACCGCAAGCCGGCCAACCCGGTGTTGCGCGACGTCACCGAGCGGGTGGTCGTGGCGGCCAAGGGTCGCTTCGACCGGGCCGTCGACCCGGTGCGGCGGCGGGCGGCCGGGCTGCCCCACGCCGCCACCCTCACCGGCGACGAGTTCCTCGACGCCACCCTCGACGTGTGGGAGATGGCCCCCGAGTCGGCCTCGCGCGTCGACCACCCGGCGCCGTTCCCCGTCACCCTGCCCCAGCGCCTCATCGAGCTCTACACCTACGCCGATGACCTGGTGGTCGACCCGTTCCTCGGCTCGGGGACCACCGC
>NZ_DATLXO010000039.1:0-55121 GCF_035575815.1 Iamia sp. | reverse complement strand
AGTCCCGCTGCCGGGCGGCTGGGTGACGCGCGGCCCCTGTGCTGCAGACGGTGCGGCTCGTACCCCACGAGCTGCGAGCCCCACGAGAGGTTGACGAATGTCCTACGTGCTGGCCGAGGGTGGTTACCAGGCCTTCGACCTGAGTGGCACCGACACCACGGTGTTGCTCATCTCGCTGCTCATCGCCCTCGGCGCGCTGGCGGTCGCCTTCGTGATGATGCGCGGCGTGCTGGCCGCGGATGACGGCCCGAAGGAGATGACCGTCATCTCCGACGCCATCCACGAGGGGGCGATGGCCTACATCACCCGCCAGTTCCGCACCATCGCCGTCATCGTGGTGCCCCTCGCCGTGGTCGTGTTCCTCACCTCGACCCAGATCGACCAGACCGAGACCGAGGTCGCCCTCAGCTTCTTCCAGTCCGGCCTCTTCCGGACGGTGGCGTTCCTCGTCGGCGGAATCGCCTCGGCCGCCATCGGCTTCCTCGGCATGTGGCTCGCCACCAAGGCCAACGTCCGCACCACCGCAGCCGCCGTCCGGTCCGACTTCGCCGGGGCCTTCCTGGTGGCCTTCCGCACAGGTGGCGTCGTCGGCCTCGCCACCGCCGGCCTGGGGTTGCTGGGCGCCACCACCATCATCTTGATCTTCCAGAACACCTCGACGGCCATGCTCGTCGGGTTCGGCTTCGGCGGCTCGCTCCTGGCCCTGTTCCTCCGCGTCGGTGGCGGCATCTTCACCAAGGCGGCCGACGTGGGCGCGGATCTGGTGGGCAAGGTAGAGGTCGGCATCCCCGAGGACGCCCCCCGCAACCCGGCCACCATCGCCGACAACGTGGGCGACAACGTGGGCGACTGCGCCGGCATGGCCGCCGATCTCTTCGAGAGCTTCGGCGTCACCCTGGTCGCGTCGATCATCCTCGGCGTCACCGCCTTCGCCGGGATCGGCCTCGGCCCCGACGTCGCCGCCCGCGGCCTGGTCTTCCCGGTGGGCGTCATGGCCATCGGCGTCGTCGCCTCGATCATCGGGCTCTACCTGGCCAAGGCCCGCGCCGGCGAGGACGACGCCCTCAAGATCATCAACCGGGGCATCACCATCGCCCAGGTCATCTCCATCGCCGGGGCCGCGGTGCTCGCCTTCGCCTACGTCGGCAACCCTGACGGGGCCACCGTCTCCCAGCCCGGGGCTCGGATGTTCGGGGCCATCGTGGTCGGCGTGGCCCTCGGCTTCACCGCCTCCCGCATCACCGCCTACTACACCGCCACCACCCAGAAGCCGGTGCAGGACATCGCCAAGGCCAGCCGCACCGGCCCTGCCACCACCGTCCTCGAGGGCATGAGCCTCGGGCTCGAGTCTGCGGTGTGGGGCCTGATCGCGGTGGCCGTGGCCATCGGCGGGGCCATCGCCCTCGGCGGCGGCAGCTTCAAGTTCTCCACCTACCTGGTGGCCCTCGCCGGCATCGGCATGCTCTCGACCACGGGCATCATCGTGGCCGAGGACACCTTCGGCCCCGTCGCCGACAACTCGGCTGGCATCGCCGAGATGTCGGGCCACTTCGAGGGTGAGCCCGAGCGGATCATGGTGAGCCTCGACGCGGTGGGCAACACCACCAAGGCCGTCACCAAGGGCTTCGCCATCGGCTCCGCCGTCATCGCCGCGGTGGCCCTCTTCGCCTCCTACGGCGAGACGATCATCGAGGAGATCACCCCGGCCGGTTCGCCGCTGCCCGACGCCTCCTACCCGATCAACGTGGCCGAGCCCAAGGTGTTCATCGGCCTGCTGATCGGAGGCTCGATCGCCTTCATCTTCTCCTCGCTGGCCATCCGGGCGGTGTCGCGGACCGCCGGCGTCGTGGTCGAGGAGGTCCGACGCCAGTTCGCCGACGGCAAGATCATGAGCGGCGAGAAGCAGCCCGACTACGGCCCCGCCATCGACATCTGCACCACCGCATCGCTGCGCGAGCTGGCCACGCCGGCGCTGATCGCGGTGCTCACACCGGTCATCATCGGCTTCGGCCTCGGGCCCATCTCCCTGGGCGCCTTCCTCGCGTCGGTGATCGTCGTCGGTCAGCTGATGGCCAACTTCCTATCCAACGCCGGCGGCGCGTGGGACAACGCCAAGAAGTACATCGAGGACGGCGCCGAGGGCGGGAAGGGCTCCGAGCCCCACAAGGCGGCCGTGATCGGCGACACCGTCGGCGACCCGTTCAAGGACACCGCCGGGCCCGCCCTCAACCCGCTCATCAAGGTCATGAACCTGGTGTCGCTGCTGATCCTGCCGGCGATCATCGGCTTCTACGACGAGGCGGCCCTGCGGGAGCTCCGCCAGGTGGGCGAGCCCGCCGGCATCGCCATCGCCGTCGTGGCCGCGGTGGTCGTGGTCGCCGCCATCGCCTTCTCCAAGGGCGTGTTCACCCGCGACGCCGGCGAAGCCGCGGCCGACGCCGCCCCCTGAACCCCTGCCCCGAGCGAACTGGGGCACGCGCTGGTCGCGGGGGCGACCAGATCATGCCCCAGTTCGCTCGGGTTCCGGTCGTCTCGCGGTGCCCACCCGGCCCGCGCCAGGTCGAAGCGTCCGCCTCAGCCCGGCGCGACGGCCACCCAGCGGGAGCGCTCCCCCGCCACCGCCCCGGGGATCTCGTCACCACGGACCAGGCCGGCGGCGGTGAGGGCGGCACGCATCTCGTCGGTGGTGAACAGGCCCAGCTCGTGATGCTCGGCGAAGGTGTCGGTGCCGGATGGGGTGGTCACGACCCAGGTCATGTCGAGCACGCTCGTGCGACCCAGCCGCCACGACCGGGTGGTGCGCGCCACCGCCCGGCCCGGCACCGACGCCGCGTCCGCGTGCACGTGGCCGTCGACCCAGGCGTCCGGCGTCAGCCACCCGTCGACTACCAGCACCCCGCCGGGGACGAGGTGGTCAGCCATGGCCCGGACGGCCCGGACCAGGTCTTCAGGCGTGCGGGCGTACCCGATGGAGGAGAACAGGCACGTCACCGCGTCGAAGCGTCGGCCGAGGGCGAAGGTGCGCATGTCGCCCTCGTGGACCGGGACCGACCCCAGCCGGGCCCGCGCCCGGGCCGCCATGTGGGAGCTGAGCTCGACGCCCTCCACCGCGAACTGCTCGCGGAGGTGCACGAGGTGCCCGCCCGTCCCGCAGGCCACGTCGAGCAGCGTGCGCGCCGCGGGCCGTCGGGCCCGCACCAGGGCGGTCACCTCGACCGCCTCGGCGGCGTAGTCCTTGCCGATGCCGTCATAGATCAGGTCATACGCGTCGGCCGACCGGCCGTAGGCCGCGTCGGCTCCGCCCGGGGTGTTGTCGTCGGCCATGCCCCATGTTGCGGCATCCGGCCGGCGGGGACACCACGCCTTGGGTCGGGCGTCCGGGCACCTTTCGGCCGGCGCATAGCCTGCGCCGATGGACGAGCCGCGCCAGAACATCTCCTCCGGCAGCCCGTGGGAGCTGCTCATGGGCTACTGCCGGGCGGTGCGCGTGGACAACCAGATCCACGTCGCCGGCACCTCGCCCCACCTGCCCGACGGCACCGTCGACCCCGACGCCGAGGACCAGGCCCGCCGGTGCCTGGAGATCATCGAGGGGGCTCTGCTGGAGGCCGGCGGGCAGCTCTCCGACGTGGTCCGGACGCGGGTCTACCTGGTCGACGCCGCCGACTTCGACGCCGTGGCCCGGGCCCACAGCACCTTCTTCAACGACGTCCGCCCGGCCAACACCACGGTCGTGGTGGCCGGGCTGCTCGACGCGCGGTGGAAGGTCGAGATCGAGGCCGACGCCATCATCGGCGACCCCGCCCGCGTCCGTCACTGACGAGCATCCGGGTCACCCCCCCGCCCCCGCCCCCCGCCGAACTGGGGCACGCGCTGGTCGCCAGGACGACCAGATCACGCCCCAGTTCGGCTGAGGGCTCAGGTCTCAGGGCTCAGGTCTGGGGCTGGGGTTGGTTCCACTCGGTCCAGCCGACGCCGGTGCGGCCGTCGCGGGCGGTGTAGCGACACAGGGCGCGGGGAAACCGCGAGGCCTGGCCCTCCGGACCGGTGAGCAGCACCGGGGCGAAGGCCACCGGGGTGATGTCGAGGGTGACCTCCGCAGGCCCCTCACCGTCGCCGCCGAAGCCGACCCACCCGGAGCTCGGCAGCCCGTCGGCCCCCAGCTCCTGACCCCGCTCGACCCGCTCGACCCCGACCGGGACGCCCCCCGGGGCCTGGAGGTAGCCGGTGCCGTAGAGGAGGGCGTCGCCCAGGGTGACGTGCGTGGCGTGGGTGCGGGTGCCGTCGTCGAGGGCGCTCGACGTCCAGCACCAGCCGACCGACCACCAGTCGCGCACGCCCCAGGAGTGGTCACGCTGACCCGACCCGTCGATCTGGATCCGCTCCTGGCCCACCAGCACCTCACCGCTCACCCGGCACGGCACCTCGTAGCGATCCACGCCGGGATAGGGGTACGCGCCGCCGACGGTCTCCCACTCGAGGTCGAAGCCGAAGGGCACCCGCTCGCCGCGCAGCGCGCCGTAGACCTCGGCCGGGTCGTCGACGCTCACTGCGAACGCCTCGCACCCGAGCGACCAGTGGTCGAACGCCGTCTCCAAGTTGTGCGCGGCCCACAGGCCCTCGGAGCGCACCTCGAGCCCCGAGCCGGGCAAGGGGACCTCGTGGTCGATCACGGTGACGAGCGGTCGATCCTCGCCGACCACGCAGGCCCAGTACCAGGCCACGCCCAGGTTCGGGTACAACCCGAGCCGGACATAGCCCCCGAGCCGCCCGTCGTCGGCCGCCCAGTCGAAGTACCACGACTCGTTCCAGAGCGCCTCGGGGCCGGGGGGGTGAGGCCCCTCGTCGGACGGGGTGAGGGTGGGCGCCGGTGGAGCGCCGCCCTCGGACGGGGGATCGGGGTGCGACATCGGCGCCGATGGTAGGTCGCGCACCGCCGAGCCGGGAGACGCCACCGGTAGGGTGCGGCGATGCCCGCGGCGTGGTCGGAGGAGTGGATCGGGGCGCTCGACGCCGCGGCCCGCGCCGATGACAGCCTCCGCGAGGCGTCGCGGGGGCGTCACGTCGTGATCGGCCAGGAGGTGGTCGACGGCGAACGGCTGACCCGGTGGCACGTGGTCCTGAACGACGGAGCCGTCGCGGTGCGCCCGGGCCCGGCCGAGGCCCCCGACGTCACCTTCTCCCAGGACGCAGAGGTCGCCGCCGCCGTCGCACGAGGCGAGGTCGCGGCCCGCACCGCCTTCGTCCTCGGCCGCATCCGGGTCGGCGGCGACGTGAGCATGCTGCTCGAGCTGGCTCCTGCGCTCTCGGGCCTGGGCGACGTGTTCGCCTCGGTGCGGACCGCCAAGGACGCCGAGGAGAGCTGATGCCAGAGCTCCCCGAGGTCCGGGCCCACGCCGAGCGCCTCGACCGCGACCTCGCCGGCACGACCCTCGTCCGCTTCCGGCCGCTCTCCTTCACCGCCCTGAAGACCGCGGACCCGGCGCCCGATGCGGCGATCGACCACCCGCTCGCCTACGTCGGCCAGCGGGGCAAGCACCTCTTGTTGGACTTCGGCGTGGCGACCTTCGTGATCCACCTCATGCAGGGCGGCCGGCTGCGCCCCGATCCCAAGCCGGCGGCCAAGCCGCGTGGCGGGGTCGCCCGCTGGGAGCTGGCCGACGGTCGGAACCTGCTGCTCACCGAGGCCGGCACCGAGCGCAAGGCGGGGGTGTGGGTCGTCGCCGGTGACCCGGAGGTCGCGCCGCCGCTCGACCGCATCGGGCCCGACGCCGACACCGTCACCGCCGAGGCGCTCCACCGGCTCCTGCGCGACAAGCCGTCTCGCCTCCACGGCTTCCTGCGCGACCAGCGGGTGATCGCCGGCCTCGGACGCCGCTTGGCCAACGAGGTGTGCCACCGGGCCCGGTTGTCGCCCTTCGCCCCCACGGGGCGGGCGAGCGCAGCCGACGCTGAGCGGCTGGTCGAAGCCATCGCCGCCTGCGTCGGTGAGGGCATGTCCTTCGAGCGGGGCCGCGACGACATGAGCTCGTCGCGCCAGCGGCCCGGTGCCGTCCACCACCGCAAGGGTGAGGAGTGTCCCGACTGCGGCGATGTGGTCCGCACCATCGAGTACAAGACCTACGAGGTGGCGTACTGCGCGGCGTGCCAGACCGGCGGCAAGGTGCTGGCCGACAACACGACCAGCAAGTTCCTCAAGTAGCCCGTACGGACGCTCGGTCGCTCAGATCAGGCCGAGCTCCCTGACCGCGTCGCGCTCCTCGACCAGCTCGGCCACCGACGCCTCGATGCGGGGGCGGGAGAAGTCGTCGATCTCGAGGCCACCGACGATCTCCCACTCACCGTTCCGCGTGGTGCAGGGGAACGACGACACGAGACCCTCGGGCACGCCGTAGCTGCCGTCGGACACGACCGCCATCGACACCCAGTCCCCTTCGGGGGTGCCGTGCACCCAGTCGCGCACGTGGTCGACCGCCGCGCTGGCCGCCGACGCGGCGGAGGACGCGCCGCGCGCGTCGATGATGGCTGCGCCCCGCTTGGCCACGGTGGGTATGTACTCCTCGACGACGAAGCTCTCATCGCCGACGGCGTCGAAGGCCGACCGCCCGTCGACCTCGCAGTGGACGAGGTCGGGGTACTGGGTGGTGGAGTGGTTGCCCCAGATCGTCATCTTCTTGATGGCGTTCACCGAGACGTCGAGCCGAGCGGCCAGCTGGGCCTTGGCCCGGTTGTGGTCGAGGCGGGTCATGGCCGTGACCCGGCGGGGATCGAGACCCTCCGCGTTGCCGATCGCGATCAGGGCGTTGGTGTTGGCGGGGTTGCCGACGACCAGGGCCTTGACGTCAGGCTTGGCCGCCTGGGCCAGGGCCTTGCCCTGCGGGCCGAAGATGCCACCGTTGGCGCCGAGCAGGTCGGCGCGCTCCATGCCCGCCTTGCGGGGCATGGCCCCGACGAAGAGCACCACCTCCGCGTCGCCGAACGCCGTCTCTGCGTCGTCGGTCTTCACGATGTCGGCGAGAAGCGGGAACGCGCCGTCCTCGAGCTCCATGGCCACACCGTCGAGGGCGCCCAGGGCGGGGGTGATCTCCAGCAGCTGGAGGGTGACGGGCACCTCAGGGCCGAGCATGGCGCCACTCGCGATGCGGAACAGCAGGCTGTAGCCGATCTGGCCGGCGGCCCCGGTGACGGCGACGCGGACGGGCTCGGTGGTCATGACGATCGGGCTCCTGGGGTCGTGAACGATCCGTCCGGCACGTTACCGATGCCCTCGCCCCCACCCGAACCGGCGGTGGACCTCGGGGCGACGTCGGAGTCCGCGGGGTCGGGTCGGCGCGTCCGCCACCAGTCGCGGAACGGCGGCGGTGCCTCGATCGACCAGCGGGTCAAGGTCAGCACCGCGACGGTGCCGCCCACCGGCTGTGCGACGCTGGCGGCGATGGCGCCTCCGCTCTTCGTCTACGGCACCCTCATGCCCGGCCACCTGCGGTGGGGGGTGCTCGAACAGCACGCCGTCGGCTGGCGGCCCGCCGCGGTCGAGGGCCGCCTCCATGACACCGGCGAGGGGTGGCCGGCGGCGGTGTTCGTGCCCGGCGACGACCTGATCAGGGGCTGGGCCGTCGACCTCCGCCCCGAGGTGGCCGAGGTGGTGATGGTCCACCTCGACGAGGTCGAGGGCGTGACCCAGGGGCTGTTCCTCCGTGTGGAGGTCGCCCTCCTCGGCGGCGAGCCTGCGGTTGCCTACCAGCTCGGCTCTGACCCCGGCGGCCTGGCCCGCATCGCCCGGTGGGACGACGAGCGCGAGGCGTGAACCCCTGTCGCCTCTTCCCACCGTGGTAGTAAGGTCCGCCCGTGGCCGCTCGAAAGTACTCCGCCTCCATGGACGAGCACCTCCTCGACGAGGTGCAGCAGACCGCCGAGGGCGAGGGGCTGACCGTCTCCGCCTTCCTGGCCCAGGCGGCCGCCGACCGAGTAGCGCTCCTGGGGCTCCAGCGCCTGGTCGACGACTACGAGACCGAGCACGGCGCGTTCACCGACGAGGAGCTGGCCCATGCCGACGCTCTGCTCGATGCGGCTGGTGTCGCCGACAACCGGGCCCGACCGCTGCGGCCCGGGTCTTGAGGTGGCCGGCTCGCTCACCCTCGACGCGGGAGCCCTGATCGGTCTCGACCGCCGCGATCGGACGGTGTGGCTTCTCCTCCGCCGGGCTGTCGACCGAGGGGTGCGTCCACATGTCCCCGCTCCAGTCGTCACCCAGGTCTGGCGCTCATCGCGCCAGGCCAACCTGGCCCGGGCCCTGAAGCAGTGCCGGGTCGAGGCCACCGACGACGCCCTGGCCCGCCGGGCGGGGAGCCTCTGTGCCCTGGCCGACCGTCATGACGCGGTCGACGCCATCGTGGTCGCCAGCGCCGCCCGGCGGAGCGACGCCATCGTCACGTCGGACTCGTCGGACATCGCCGCGTTGGTGGCGCACGCTCCCGGCGTGGCTGTCATCGAGGTGTGATCCTGGTCGACCGGCCGATCTGGCCGGCGCACGGGCGGCGCTTCGCCCACCTGGTCAGCAACGAGTCCTTCAACGAGCTCCAACGCTTCGCCGCCGACCTGGGCCTGCCTCCCCGGGCGTTCCACCGCGACCACTACGACCTGCCCGACGCCTGGTGGGACGTCGCCGTGGGCGCCGGGGCCGGCGTCGTGGAACCAGGCCGCCAGCGCAACGGCCGTCGCGTCCGCGTCGGGCTCGTGGGGCACCAGGCGCGCCGCCTCGCGCCAGACCTCCTCGACGTGTTCGACCGTGTGGTAGCGGCGGTGCGGCTCACCGTGGCGTTTCGCCAGGGCGGCGAGCAGAGCCTCGACGGCGGCCGGGTCCCCGTCGGGGGTCTCGGGGGCTCGCGCTCCGGCCGCGCCACGAGGCCGGCTACCGCTGCAGGGCCTTGGTCTGCAGGAACTCGTCGAGGCCGTACTTGCCCAGCTCGCGACCGATGCCGGACTGCTTGTAGCCGCCGAAGGGGGCAAGGGGGTTGAAGGCGCCGCCGTTGACGTCGACCTGACCGGTGCGCATGCGGCGGGCCACGGCCACGGCCGCATCCTTGTCGGCGCCCCACACGCCGCCAGCGAGGCCGTAGGGGGAGTCGTTCGCGATGCGCACGGCGTCGTCGACGTCGTCGTAGGGGATGACCGAGAGGACCGGCCCGAAGATCTCCTCCTGGGCGATGGCCATGGCGTTGTCGACCCCGGCGAACACGGTGGGGCGCACGTAGTAGCCGGTGGGGAGGTCGTCGGGGGCCTCGGCGCCGCCGGTGATGAGGGTCGCGCCCTCCTCCACGCCCTTCTGGATGTAGCCCCGGACCCGCTCGCGCTGGCTGTCGGAGATGACCGGCCCCAGGCGCCCGGCCCCCGCCGCCGGGTCGCCGAGCGTGTAGACGCTCTCGACCTCGTCCCGGATGATGTCGACGATCTCGTCGTGGCGCGGGCGAGGGACGAGCATGCGGGTGAAGGCGGTGCAGGTCTGGCCCGAGTTCAGGTAGCAGGAGCCGACGCCCTTGCGCACCGCGGCATCGAGGTCGTCGCCGTTCAGGTCGTCGAGGATCACGTTGGCCGACTTGCCGCCCAGCTCGAGCGCCACCCGCTTCACCGTCGGGGCGGCCAGGGCGGCGACCCGGGTGCCGGCGCGTGTCGAGCCGGTGAAGCTCACCATGTCGACGTCGGGATGCGAGGCAATGGCCTCACCGACGACCGGGCCGACACCGGAGACCAGGTTGAACACGCCGGCGGGCAGGCCGATGCCGTCGATGATCTCGGCCAGGATGAAGGCGTTGAGGGGAGCGACCTCGCTGGGCTTGAGCACGACGGTGCAGCCCGCCGCGAGGGCGGGGGCGACCTTGGCGATGATCTGGTGGAGCGGGTAGTTCCACGGGGTGATGGCGCCGACCACGCCGATGGGCTCCTTCACCACCAGGCTGTTGCCGACCTCCTCCTCCCACACGACCTCGTCGATCAGCTTCACGTAGGTGCCGGCGATGGCGGTGGGCAGCCCGGCTTGGATCAGCTGGGAGAGGAACAGCGGCATGCCGACCTCGCCGGTGATGGTCTCGGCGATCTCCTGGTTGCGGGCGCCGAGACCGTCGGCGAGGGCCTGGAGGGCCTTGGCCCGCTCGGCGGGGTCGGTGGCCGACCACCCCTCGAAGGCGGCCTTGGCGGCGGCGACGGCCCGATCGACGTCGGCCGGCGTGCCCTCGGGGATCGACCCCATCACCTCCTCGGTCGAGGCGTTCACCACGTCGATGGTGGCGGTACCGGTGGAGGAGACCCACTGGCCGTCGATGTAGAGGGAGTCAAAGGCGCGCATGGGCGACAGGATACGGCGTCGGCGGGCTCGACACCCTCAGGGCGGCGGTCGGCGCCGGTGGCGCTGCGGTCGGTGCGCGACACCCCGTCCATGCTCACCGCCATCACGCCGCCCAGGTCAGGGCCCCGACGCGACGGGCGACCCGGCGCTGCGGCCCGGGCGAGTGGCCGTGGTCGTGCAGCCGTCAGCGGGGGACTGCCCGGTCACTCCTGCCAGAGCAGGGGCTCGTCGAGCTCGCCCAGGTACTCGATGCCGCTGAGCTCGGCGCCCTCGCCGACCAGGATCACCTTGCACCCCTCCACGGTGTCACCGGCCGCTGAGTCGGAGAGGAAGCTGCCCGACGTGCACTGGTCGAAGCCGATGGTGATCAGTGTGCCGGCTCGGGCGCCGTCGCCCAGGACACCGCTGAGGTCAGCGTTGACCGAGGCGCCGGCGACGTCGACGTCGGTCAGGTTCGTGGCCGAGTAGTCGACGAGGTACGGCACCTGGCCGGCCACGTCGTCACCCACGTCGAGACCAGCCGCGGCCAGCTCGTCGAGCGAGGACTCCTCCACGCCGGTCACGGTGACCTCGAACTGTGCCGTCTCGTCGTCGCTGGTGACGTACTCGACGACAGCGGGATCGCCGAAGGCCAAGGTGGTCCCTCCGGGCGTGGCCTCCTCCTCACCGCCGGGCGATCCCTCGCCCTCGGTCGTCTCGGAGGGATCGGGTTCGGACCCGCTTGGCTCCGACGTCGTCGGTTCCTCGGCCTCGGAGGTGGTGGTCTCCTGGGAGGAGGGCTCCGTGGTGGTGCCCTCGTCCGGGGAGTCGTCGTCACCTCCGCACCCGGCGAGGAGCAGACCGGTGACGGTGATGGCGGCGAACATGGATCGTCTCAAGATGGTTCCTCGGTGTGGTGGATCGGTCGTCCCGGCACGGCAGCAGCGGGGTACCCCGGTCGGGGACGGGGAAACGGTGAGGCCGCCCCGGTCGGGTCCGTCGACCCTGCGCTCCGGGACCGGTCAAGTCGGCGATCAGGCCATCTGCTGCTGGAGGCCGTCGTCGAGGGCGGCGAGGAAGTCCTCGGTGGTGAGCCACTCGGCGTCGCCCCCGACGAGCAGGGCCAGGTCCTTGGTCATGCGGCCGCTCTCGACGACGTCGACGCACACCTTCTCGAGGGTCTCGGCGAAGGCGGTGACCTCGGGGGTCTCGTCGAGCTTGCCCCGGTGGGCGAGCCCGCGGGTCCAGGCGAAGATCGAGGCGATCGGGTTGGTCGAGGTCTTCTCGCCCTTCTGGTGCTGGCGGAAGTGCCGGGTGACGGTGCCGTGGGCGGCCTCGGCTTCCACCGTCCGCCCGTCGGGCGTGGAGAGCACGGAGGTCATGAGCCCGAGGGAGCCGAAGCCCTGGGCGATCGTGTCGGACTGCACGTCGCCGTCGTAGTTCTTGCAGGCCCAGACGTAGCCGCCCTCCCACTTCATGGCCGCCGCGACCATGTCGTCGATGAGTCGGTGCTCGTAGGTGAGCCCGGCGGCGTCGAAGTCGGCGGAGAACTCGTCGTCGAAGATCTGCTGGAAGATGTCCTTGAAGGCGCCGTCGTAGGCCTTGAGGATCGTGTTCTTGGTCGACATGTACACCGGGTAGCCCCGCGCCAGGCCGTAGGCGAGCGACGCCCGGGCGAAGTCCTCGATCGACTTGTTGTAGTTGTACATGCCCATGGCCACGCCGCCGCCCTCGGGATAGGTGGTGACGAGGTGCTGAATGGGCTCGGAGCCGTCGGTGGGCGTGAAGGTGATGGTGAGGGTGCCGGGGCCGGGCACCTTGAAGTTGGTGGCCTTGTACTGGTCGCCGTGGGCGTGGCGGCCGATGATGATCGGCTTGGTCCAGCCCGGCACCAGGCGGGGCACGTTGCTCATGATGATCGGCTCGCGGAACACGACGCCGCCGAGGATGTTGCGGATGGTGCCGTTGGGCGACACCCACATCTGCTTCAGGCCGAACTCGGTGACCCGAGCCTCGTCGGGCGTGATGGTGGCGCACTTCACGCCGACGCCGTGGCGCGCGATGGCCTCGGCGGCGTCGACGGTCACCTGGTCGTCGGTGGCGTCGCGGTGCTCGATGCCGAGGTCGTAGTAGTCGACCGCGACATCGAGGTAGGGGAGGATGAGCTGCTGCTTGATGAACGCCCAGATGATCCGGGTCATCTCGTCGCCGTCGAGCTCGACGACCGGGTTCTGCACCTTGATCTTGGCCATGGGCCCGGATCGTAGTTGTCTCAGACTTGTCTCAACGGACGGCGGACCGTGCTGTCCCGCGCCCCGGCGTCAGACCGAGAGGTGGGCCGGTCGGCGCCGGCTCGCCACCACGGCCACGGCGCCGCCGGCCAGCAAAACGACCGAGACGCCGGCCAGGAGGCCCACCTCGGAGCCGGTGCGGGCCAGGGGTGCCGCGCCGGCATCATCGGACCGGTCGGCCTCCTGCTCGACCGACGGAGGCGACCCTTCGCCGGTGGGCGGGTACTGCTGGGCGGCGGCGGTCGACGCCGCGAGGAGCGGCAGGGCCAGGGCGAGGAGGACGAAGGCGAGCAGGCGGCGCATGGCAGAACCTCTGGCGTGGAACCGTTGGTGAAGATCGTCGCCGGTCCACGACCCGCGGACGACATCCGGAGCGTACCACTGAGCGTGGTCGACATCCAGGGCGCACCTCGCAGAGTGCCGAACGGGCGGGGATCGAGGACAGCTCAGTCGGCGCCGTCCCGGTGCACTTCGGCCACCAGCGCCCAGGTGCCGCGCGACGCGGCGACGCCGGCGTGCACGCGGTGCTCGTCGCCCTCCACCCCGCCCTCGGGGGCCGGGGCCGTCGGCACCGGTGTGAGCCGGCCACCCCGCACTGCGACCTCCACGTCGACCCGGTCGGGGAGCACCATGGCCTGGGGCAAGAGGTCGAAGCGGTACCGCCCGGAGGAGAGGTCGACGGCGCCGGCGAGCTCGATGGTCACGTTGGCCGAGGCCCCGGCGGGCACGTCGACGAACGCCGACCACACGTTGCGCCCCAGCTCGCGGCCGACCTCGAGGGTGACCGGCTGCCCGTCGACCTCGGCCGTCACCAGCTCGAGGGGCGAGTAGATCGACAACCACATGCGGTTCGTGCCCGGGGGGGCGTCGATCAGGTTGCCGATGAGGTACGGCGGCTCACCGGTGGTGGGAGCGCGGTTGGCGAGCCCTATCTCCGCGGTGGCCTCCACCCGACCGGTGGCGGCATCGACCTCCGCCCGGTACTGGATCGTGCGCTGCAGGAAGGCGTCGACCTTGTTGCCCGCCGCGTTCTGGGTCACCACCCCGAAGCCGTCGCCCTGCACCTCGGGCACCGCGCCGGTGGCCCCGAGGCGCTCGACGAGGCGCTGGGCGCGGGGCGACCGCAGCCACAGCGACACGTTGCCGCCCCGGACCGCAGGGCCCAGCGTGCGGGCCAGGCGGGCCGGGGCCACGCCGTCGTCCCGGATGAGGGCGTCGAACACCTCGGCGGCGACGTCGCCGAGCAGGTCCACGCGCTCGGCGCGGTCGGTGAAGCGGCGGTACTGCTCGACCTCGAGGAACGACACCACGTTCTGGGCGTCGAGGACGAAGGGGAGGCCCGGCACCTCGACCGGTCCGGTGACGCGCAGCAGGCGCGACAACCCGGTCGGGTCGATGCGCAGCACCCCGTCGACCTCCTGGCCACCCGACTGCGGGTAGAGCTCGGCCATCACCTGGGCCGCGGTCGGCCCGTCGGGGGTGAAGGTGACGTTCTCCCAGGTCGACCCAGGCTCGAAGCGGGAGTAACGCGCCAGGTAGTCTGGGGGGCCGCTGATCTCCTTGCGCACGGGACCGGCCGCGTTGAGGTCCTTGTTGCGCCCGACGATGGTGAGGTTGATCTCGCCGTCGGTCACCGTCAGCAGGCCGTAGCTGCCGAGGAACCCGGTGCCCCGGGCCTCCGACGGCGTGACGAAGGCGACGAAGTAGCGGGCCTCACCGTCCGCGCCCAGCAGGGCGGGACCCACCTCGGCGGCGAGGGCACCGGTGCGGGCACTGCCCTCGGCGTCGGCCAGGCGGTCCTCGAAGCGGTCGAGGGCCTCCGCGACGGGAGCCAGCTGCCACGCCGACCCCCGGCGGCCCCCGAGCGCACGACGCAGCCGGGCGGTCCCGTCGGCCACCCCGTCGAGCACGGGGCCGACCTCGGCGACGACGATCGGGTCGAGGCGGCCGTCGACGAGCCGGAGGCGCTCGCTGTCGATGCGCCCCGCGCCGTCGGCCGCCAGCTCGGCCGTCTCCGCGCCCCCATCGGCCATGGCGTCGAGGCCCGCCAGCTGCGGGGCGACGAGGGGGACGTGGCGGGCCGGGAGCGACCACCACGCCCGGGTCGCGCCGCGGGCGGCACCGAGGTCGTCGGTGGCGGCCCGGAAGTGGGCCTCGGCCTCGTCCTGGTCGCCGTCGCGCACGGCGGTGAGCCCGTCGTCGGTGGCCTCCCCCCCAGCCTGGAGCGATGAGGCGGCGCGCAAGGCGGCGACGGTGCCCGAGACGAGGCCGAGGGCGACGACGGCGACGAGGCCCACCGCCACCCGCCGCCAGGTCCGTCGGGTCGGGCGGGAGAGCCCCCTCCAGCCCGACCACACGACGGGCGCCAAGCCGACCGCGGCCACCAGCGCGGAGCCGCGCACCGGTGCGCCGAGGGGCAGGCGGAACAGCACCTGGACGACCAGCAAGGCGACGACGGCGGCGACCACGCCCCGCACCGAGTGGAGGCCGACGGGGTGGGCGGAGTCGTCGGGGCGTGGCGGACCGGCCGCGGGCGAGGTCTCGGAGGCTTCATCGTCGGCGGTCCCGGGCGGCGGGTACGGTCGCCGGGCCGCGCCGAGGCCGGCCGCGCGATGTCGGGTCACGGCGAGGCCGGTGGCCCCAGCACGGCGACCAGGCCCGCGGCGCGCAGCGCTCCCCCCTCCCCCGCCACGGTCGCCACCGCGGCCCCCACGGCGAGGGCGAGGGGTGACGCTCGCGAGCCCACTGCCACGACCGCGGCCCCGAGCAGACCGGCCAGGGCGACGTCGGTGGGGCGAGCACCCGTGGGGGCGGCGCCGACCCGGCCGGCGAGGAGGGCGGACGCGGCGGCCAGCACGCCGACGATCAGCGTCTCGACCTCGGCGCGGGTCAGCCGGAGAGCGAGCGCCGCGAGCGAACCAGACGACACGGGCTCTCTGACGGCGGAGCCTGCGGAGCCGGCAGCGCTCATCGGTCCCCCGCAGCCACGACCCGGCCCCAGATCTCCACGACAGTAACGGTGCACCGATGAGCGAGCGCGACGACCTCCGGGGCAACGCTCGCGTCGGCCACGGCCCGTCAGGAGGGCGGGGAGCCCGCCTGTCCCTCCTGGAGCAGACCGAGGTTCGTGCAGACCTGGCGCACGGAGGCGGCCCGGTTCATGGTGTAGAGGTGCAGCCCGGGCACGCCGGCGGCCAGCAGCTCGGCTCCGAGCTCGCTGGCGACCTCGACGCCGAGGGCTCGGGTGGCGTCCTTGTCGCCCTCGACGCGCTGCAGGCGCGCGTCGAGCGCCGCGGGGACGACGCTGCCGTTCATCGCCGACATGCGCCGGACCCCGGGCACGCTGATGAAGGGCATGACGCCGGGCACGAGCGGCTTGTCACACCCCAGCGCGCTCAGCTCGTCGACCATGCGGAGGTAATCGGCGGCATCCCAGAAGAACTGAGTGATCGCGTAGTCCGCGACCTCGAGCTTGGCCGCCAGGAAGCGCCGATCGACGGCTACGTCGGCCGACCGGGGGTGGACCTCGGGGAAGGCGGCCACGCCGACGGAGAAGTCGCCCACCTCGGCGATGAGCTCGATGAGCTCGGTCGCGTAGGTGAAGTCGCCCCCCGGGTCCGACCCGTCCGCCGGTGGGTCCCCGGCGAGGGCCAAGACGTTCTCGATCCCCGCATCGCGGTAGTGGGTGAGCAACCCGGTCATCTCGGCGCGGTCGTGGCCCACGCAGGTGAGGTGGGGCATGGCGGGGAACGGTCGCTCCTTGTCGACCCGGATCACCACGTCGCGGGTGGTGTCCCGGGTGGTGCCGAGGGCGCCGTAGGTGACCGAGACGAAGTCGGGGGCCAGCCGGGCGAGGTCGTCCATCGTCTCGTCGAAGGCGACGAGGGCCTCGGGTGTCTTCGGCGGCGGGAACTCGAAGGAGACCGTGCGCCGGGCGGCGAGGAGGTCAGCGATCTGGGCCATACGAGCGTGGAGGTTAGGCCAGGGCCCCCGGGGGGCCGATTCTCCCCGCCACGGCCCGACGGTCGTCAGCCGGAGGGTGGAGCAGGGCTGGCCTCGTCGCCCTGGGCCGCGATCTCATCGGGCGTGGCGAAGCCCGGGCCCTCATCCACGCACCCGGCATCGGGCTCGTCGGTGGGTTGGGCGACGAAGGCCTCGAGCACGCCCAGGCCGCACTCACCGGCGGCCGTCAGCGGGGCGTGGCCCACGCCGGGCACCTCGACGTACCAGGCGGTGTCGGCTGCGTCGGCGACGGTCTCGCCGTAGGAGGGAGGGGTGATCTGGTCGAACTGTCCGGTCACGACGAGGAGCGGGACCTCGGTGTCCACGGGCTCGAAGGTCTCCTCGTCACCGGCTTCGACGTCCCACACCTCGCACAGCTCCCACAGCGTGGACCCGATGACCGGGTTGCTCTCCACGAGCCGGGAGCCCACGCCGAGGTCGCCGGTGGTGAGGTCCTCCGGGTCCGCGACGGCGGCCTCCTCGGCGCAGAGGAACGACAGCTGTTGGCCCTGGCTGACGACCGCGGGTGAGGGCTGGGAGGCGAGGCCTTCGAGTCCACTCAGGTCGCCGGCCGCGAGCGACGTCACCAGGAACGGGATCGTCGCCGGGCCGTCAGGGATGTAGAAGAGGCCGAAGAGGATCGTGGCCAGGGCGGCCCCGTCGACCGGCACCTGGGCGACCTGTTCGGTCGCGGGGTCGGTCACCTCGACCATCGGCGTGGCGTCGAGCTGCTCCACCAGCCGCTGCACGTTCTCGGTGACGTCGGGGTAATCCGCACGGCACGTGGGGTCGGCCGCGCACTCGTCACCGACGGCGGCGATGGCCCCGTCGAAGGACTCGGCCGCGACCACGTCCCGAGAGGCGGCGAGCTCCAGGAACGGCGCGTCGGGCGTCAACGCCCTCGAGGAGCGGGACCACCGTGTGCTCTCCCGGTCCCCGCCGAGCAGGAAGATCGGTGTGGCGTCGGAGTCATCCGCGGCGGGAAGCGTCGCAACGGCGAGATCGATCATGTCGGCGTTGGGGTCGTCGTGGTCGGTCGGCACCGCGATGGTGCCGCACGTGATCTCCACGTCTGGATCGGTCTCGACCGGGCAGTCGCCTTCTTCGAGCTCGCTCACGGGCGGGCTCGACGTGGTCGTCGCGCCCTCCGTCGTCGAGGCCTCCGTCGTCGAAGAACGTCAGGGTCGTCGTCGCCGGTGCATGCGGTCAACGCCGCGCCCACGACGACGCACGCCAGGACCCGGGAGCAACGTCGAGCGGTCTGCCGGTGTCAAACGCTCATATGATGAAGCCCTCGCCGAGCTTGGTCTCGTTCCCGTCGATCTCGATCCAGTAGGTCTCCCCACCGAGCCCTGCCGCCTTGAGGTTGACCCGCACCCGGAACTGGCGCCCGGCTCCGTCGGGCCCACCGGGCAACGCACCCTCGAGCCAGTGGTCACCGGTCACGGCCTTGATCATGTCCTGCACCTCGCCGTCGACCTTGAGGGCGAAGCGTCCCGCCCAGGGCCCCGATCGGGCCTCGACCTCGATCTTGTGGCCGTCGATCGTGGCGGCGAAGGAATCCTGCGTCAAGCCCATGGTCAGCTCCTGTCGTTGGGGACGTGTGGATCGTGCCCGTCTTCCACGCGGCAGGAACCTCGCGGCCAACGGCGGCCGACCTCGGCACGGACCGCAACGGGAAGCCCTCCCTGCGACGCACCTGCGTCCCGCACCGATGAGTTCGTGACGCCCCGGACGTCCAAGACCGTGACCCCGCTGTTCCCCGATCGAACGCCCGAACACCCGTCGGAAGCTCCACACCCCCCACGATGACCAACTGGCACGATGAGAAGCTGCCCGTCGGCGCTGGTGTCGCCCCGCCCTCCCATCCCGTTCCCTCCCTCCCCTGCACCACGGAGACCCGCATGTCCCCCTCCCTCGCCATCGAAGCGCACGGCCTGGTCAAGCGCTACGGCGACAAGGCCGCGCTGGTCGGCGTCGACATCGCCGTCCCCATCGGCACGGTGACCGCGGTCCTCGGCCCCAACGGCGCCGGCAAGACGACCGCGGTGCGCATCCTCACCACCCTGTCGGAGCCCACCGAGGGCACCGCCACCGTCGCCGGCTTCGACGTCCGCTCCCAGGCCACAGAGGTCCGGCGCCGCATCGGCCTGGCCGCCCAGGACGCGACGGTCGACCCGCTCCTGACGGGCCGCGAGAACCTGGTGATGGTCGGAGAGCTGCACCAGATGCCCCGCCGGGAGGCCCGGACACGGGCCACCGAGCTGCTCAGCCAGTTCTCGCTCGCCGACGCCGGCGACCGCGTGGCCTCGGGCTACTCGGGCGGCATGCGCCGTCGCCTCGACCTGGCCGCCACCCTGGTGGCCCGGCCCGAGGTGCTGTTCCTCGACGAGCCCACCACCGGCCTCGACCCCCGGGCCCGGGCCGAGCTGTGGGAGGTGCTCGACACCCTCGTCGGCAGCGGGACCACCCTGCTGCTGACCACCCAGTACCTCGAGGAGGCCGATCGTCTGGCCGACGACATCCTCGTCATCGACCACGGCCTGGTGATCGCCCGCGGCGACGCCCGCAGCCTCAAGCGCCAGGTCGGCGGGGACAACATCGGCATCGTGGTGTCGGACCCCGCCCGCCTCGACGAAGCCTCGGGCATCCTGGCCCGCACCACCGGCTCCGAGCCGGTGGTCGACCGTCCTGTCCGGTCCGTCGTGGCGCCCACCACCGACGGCGTGGCCGGCCTGGCGGCCGTGGCCAACGCCCTCACCGAAGCGAGGCTCGGGGTCGAGGACCTCGGCCTCCGACAGCCCACGCTCGATGAGGTGTTCCTGACCCTCACCGGGTCCCCCATCGACACCGATCCGACCACCGACGACGACCCCGCCACCGACGCACCCCAGGAGGCCCTCCGATGACCGCTCCCACCGCTCCCACCGCCCCCACCCGAGCAACCGCCGGCGAGCTCACCATCGAGGCCGCCGAGCCGGCCACCTCGCGGCACCCCCGCAGGGGCCTGGCCCACGACACCTGGGTCCTCGCCCGCCGGGGCTTGATCCACATGAAACGCCAGCCCGAGCAGCTGAGCGACGCCACCATCCAGCCGGTGATGTTCGTGGTGCTCTTCGCCTACGTCTTCGGCGGCGCCATCGTGGTGCCCGGCGGCGGCAGCTACCGCGAGTTCCTGATGGGCGGCATCATCGCCCAGACGCTGGTCTTCACGTCGTTCGGCGCAGCGATGAGCATCGCCAACGACCAGAAGAACCAGGCCATCGACCGGTTCCGCTCCCTGCCCGTCGCCAAGGGCGCGGTGATGGGCGGCTACGCGGTGTCCAACATGATCAAGACGATGCTGCCGATCGTGATCATGTCGCTCACCGGCCTGCTCATCGGCTGGCGCATCCGGGGCGGGTTCCTCGACGCGCTGGCGGCCTACGGGCTGATGATGGCCTTCGCCTTCGCCATGATCTGGGTCGGCATCCTCCTGGGCGCCCTCGTCGGCACGCCCGAGGGCGTCACCGGCATCGGCTTCGCCACGATCTTCCCGCTCACCTTCATCGCCAGCACCTTCGTGCCGGTGGCGTCGATGCCGGGCGTGGTGCGCACCATCGCCGAGTGGAACCCGGTCACCACCCTGTCCGACGCGCTGCGGGTGCTCTTCGGCAACCCGAACACCCCGGTGCAGCCGGGCGACCCGTGGTCGATCGCCCACCCGGTGGCCTACACCTGGATCTGGATCGTGGGCATCACGATCGTGTGCGCCCCACTCGCGGTGCGGGCCTACACCCGCAAGAACGTGAAGTAGCCCTCACCGGTCGCGGGCTGCGTTCTGGGGCACGACGTGGCCGCCCCGGCGACCGATCCATGCTCCAGTTCGGGTCGGCGGCTCAGCCGCCGGCGTTAGCCGTGGCCAGGGCGGCGGCGCGGCGCTCGGCGGCGCGCACCGTGTTGACCATGAGCATCGCCCGGGTCATGGGCCCGACACCCCCCATGCGGGGTGACAGCCAGCCTGCGACCTCGGCCACGTCATCGGCCACGTCGGAGACGACCCGACGACCCTCGAAGGTGACCCCGCCGGCCACGACGGCGGCGCCGGGCTTCACCATCTCGGCGGTGATCAGCCCCGGGGAGCCCGCCGCCGCCACCAGGATGTCGGCCTGACGGGTGTATGCGCCCAGGTCGCCGACGCCGGTGTGGACGACGGTCACCGCCGCGTTGGCGTGCGGTCGCTTCAACGTGAGCAGGTTGGCGAGCGGGCGCCCGATGGTGAGCCCCCGACCGACGATGACGACGTGGCGGCCCTCGATGGGCACGTCGTAGGCCACCAGCAGGGCGACGATGCCCGCCGGGGTGCAAGCCACGGGTGCGTCGACGCCCATGACGAGGCGGCCGAGGTTGACGGGGTGGAGGCCGTCGGCGTCCTTGTCGGGGTCGAGGCGGCGGTACAGCGCCTCGTAGTCGAGGTGGGGCGGGAACGGGTGCTGGGGCAGCACGGCGTCGACGGCGGCATCGACGTTCCACCGGTCGATGACGGCCTCGATATCGGCCGCGGAGGCGTCGGCCGGCAGCCGCTCGTCGAACGAGGCGATCCCGAGCTTGGCGCCGTCGCGGTGCTTCATGGCCACGTAGTTGGCGCTGGGGCCGTCGTCGCCGACGAGGAGGGTGCCGAGCCCAGGTGGCGTTCCGGTGGCCTCGGTGACGGCCGCGACGCGCGCCCGCAGGTCGTCGCGAATCCGGGTGGCGAGAACCTCGCCGTCCATCGTGATCGCGGTCATGCAGCGGTTCTCCTGCGTTCTGGTCGCCCTGGCGGGTGAGAGCGGACCCCGAAGGCGGCCGTTTCGAAGTTGTAGGGGTGTTGGTGGCGGGGTGGTCGTCAGTGGAGGAAGTGGCGCTCGCCGGTGAACAGCATGGCCAGGCCCAGCTCGTCGGCCTTGGCGATGATCTCGTCGTCGCGCGCCGAGCCGTCGGGTCGGCCGGGCTGCACCACGACGGCGACGCCGGCGGCGGCGGCGGCCTCGATGCCGTCGGGGAAGGGGAAGAAGGCGTCGCTGGCGCACGCGCCGCCGGCGGCCCGGCCGGCCGCCTTGGCGGTGGCGATCTGACCGGCCTCGACCCGGTTCTGCTGACCGGCGCCGATGCCCCACGCCACCCCGCCGCGCACCAAGACGATCGAGTTCGACGTCACCCAGCCGCAGAGGCGGAAGGCGAGGGCGGCGTCGGCGCGCTCCGGGTCGGTCGGCTGGCGGGTTGTGACGACGCGCCACGACTCCGGGGGGCTGACGAACCGGTGCGGCTCCTGCACCAGGTAGCCGCCGGTGACGGGTCGGACGTGGAGGGGATCCGGCGTCGGGGCGGGCGCGTCGAGCAGCCGGGTGTTCTTGCGCTTGGCCCGCAGGGCGTCGATGACGCCATCGTCGTAGCCGGGGGCGATCACCACGTCGGCCTGGGCCGCGGCCACCATCTCGTCGACGGTGGCGGCGTCGATGGGCGCCGAGGTGGCCACGATGCCACCGAAGGCCGAGCGCGGGTCGCAGTCGAAGGCGGCCTGGTACGCCTCCGCCGCGGTGGACGCGACCGCCGCGCCGCACGGGTTGGCGTGCTTGACGATGGCGCAGGCCACCTGGCCGGTGGCCCGGGCCAGGTCGTGGGCCAGCAGCCACGCGGCATCGGCGTCGTAGAGGTTGAGATAGCTGAGGGCCAGCCCCGAGTGCTGGGTGACGTGTGCCCACCACGGATCGGCCCCTTCGGTGCGGTACAGCGCGGCGCGCTGGTGGGGGTTCTCGCCGTAGCGCAGGGCGATCGGATCGCGCCCGGCGGTGATGCGGAGCGTCGACGGCAGCGGGTCCGTGCCCCCGTCGGCGGCGGGTCGGGTCGCGGCGTCGGCGGGAACGGCGAGATCGGCGGGCTCGGCGGGCTCGGCGTCGGCGGGCTCGGGAGGGGGCCCGGTGCCGATGTCGGCGGCGAACCAGGCCGCGATGGCGGTGTCGTAGGCGGCGGTGGTGGCGAAGGCCTTGGCCGCCAGCGCGATGCGGGTCGTCTCCGAGACGACGCCCGAGGTCTGCACCTCGGCGAGCACCGGCCCGTAGTCGGCGGGGTCCACCACCACCGCCACGTGGGCGTGGTTCTTGGCCGCGGCGCGGATCATCGCCGGCCCGCCGATGTCGATCAGGTCGACGGCTCCCGCCGATCCGCCATGGCTGAACGCCGTCGGGTTCGACCCGAAGGGGTAGAGGTTCGATACGAGGAGGTCGATGGGTGAGATGTCGTGCGCGGCCATGTCGGCCTGGTGCTCCGGGTCGTCCCGGTCGGCCAGGAGGCCACCGTGGACCTTCGGGTGCAGCGTCATCACCCGGTGCCCGAGGATCGCCGGGGCCCCGGTGAGCTCGGCCACGTCGGTCACGGCGATGTCCTCGGCGGCGATGGCGCGGGCGGTGCCCCCGCTGGAGACGAGGTCCCAGCCGGCGGCGGCCAGGCCGCGGGCGAGGTGGACGATGCCGGACTTGTCGTAGACCGAGAGCAGGGCACGCACCGGGTCAGGCCTCCTGGGCGGTCATGGGCTCGGGGGCCGTCGGATCATCGACGGGGAGCACCGACCCGCGGTCGATGATCGCCCGCACCGTGGCGGGGTAGAGGCGCCGCTCGACGACCTTGATGCGCTCGTGGAGCGAGGCCTCGTCGTCACCGGGGAGGACGGGCACCTCCCCCTGGGCGAGGATCGGCCCGGTGTCGACCTCGAGCCCGGCGACGTGGATCGTGCACCCGGACCGAGAGACGCCGGCGGCGAGGGCGTCGCGCACCGCGTGCCATCCCTTGAACGCGGGCAAGAGCGCCGGGTGGGTGTTGACCAGCCGACCGCCGTAGGCATCGTGGGCGGCGCGTCCGAGGATGGTGCCGAAGCCCGCCATGGCGACGAGGTCGATGTCGTGGTCGCGGAGCACCTCGACGAGGCGCGCCGAGTAGCCCTCGCGGTCGAAGCCGGCGTCGAAGCGGTCACGGACGACCAGGGCGCTGTTCAGGCCGGCCGCGGTGGCCCGGTCGAGCGCCGGGCAGGGTCGATCGGCGACCACCAGGGCGACAGCGATGCCGTCGCCCACGAAGGCGTCGAGGAGCGACCCCGTTCCCGACACCAGCACCGCGACGCGCACGGGAAGCGAACCTACCAGCCGCCGCCGGTTCGCCGTCCCGACGCACGGGTACACAGGCGCGGTCCCGACCGGTGGGCACCGTCCGCCGCGTCGGCTAGACCGATCGTCCTCATCCCCGTCCCAGGAGGCCCCTTCGTGGCCTGGCCCCAACAAGCCCAACCGGCCCCGAAGGCAGCCCTGCCCCTCGGCGCCATCGTCACCGCCGTCGCGGGGTTCCTCACCTTCATCTTCTCCTTCGTCCAGATCGCCAAGGTCGACGTGGGCTTCGGAGGCGGCGACGTCGGTTGGTCGGTGTGGACCGTAGACAATGTCGGCCCGGGTCTCTTCGGCGTCGGCACCTACATCCCCCTCTTCGCCCTGATCGCAGCCGGTGTCGCCCTGGCCGGGGCGTTCGCCAAGGGCCTGGCCGGCAAGGCCATCGGCGGCTTCACCCTCGGGCAGATCCAGCTGGTGGCGGCGGCCTTCGCCTTCCTCCTCTGGTTGGGCTACCTGGTCAACATCGTCCTGGGTGAGGCCGATCCGGACCTCGGCCTGCTGCTGCTCTTCATCGGCACCGCAGGGGTCGTGGGGGGCACGGTCCTGACCATGCTCGACGCCAAGAAGGCCGGCGTGGCCACGGCCCCGGCCTACCCGGTGGCGGGTGCGGCGCCCAGCTGGCCGCAGTCCGGCCCTCAGGCCGAACAGCCTCAGTGGAACCAACCCGGGCCTCAGGCCGAACAGCCTCAGTGGCAGCAGCCCGGGCCTCAGGCCGAACAGTCCCAGTGGAACCAGCCTGCGCCCCACGCCGATCCCACCCAGTGGCAGCAGCCTGGCCCTCAGCCCGAACAGCCTCAGTGGCCGCAGCCCGCCGCGCCTCAGCAACCCGAGCAGCCTCAGTGGAACCAGCCTGCCCCTGCGCCGCCGCCGGAGCAGCCTCACTGGCAACAGCCGGCCGCCCCTCAGCAGCCCCAGTGGCAGCAGCCTGCCGCCCCTCAGCAGCCGGAGCAGTGGGACCAGACCCTCGCCCCGGGCCAGTGGCAGCCCGATCCCTCAGATGTCACGTCGGCCTCGCCGCCGGCCTGGGACCAGACCATCGTCGGTGGCCAGCCCGGAGCACCCGGCGCGGATCCCGGTCAGTGGCAGCAGCCGGTGGCCTCGCCCACCGAGCCTCAGCCCTGGCAGCCTGCGCCGGCGCCTCCGGGGCCGCAGCCCGACCCGGGCCCGGGCCCGCTCGATCCGCAGCCCGCACCGCCGATCGACCCCCAGCCTGAGCCGGCGCCGGCGGTCGACCGCAACGTTCTCTTCGACTCCGGCACGCAGGTGATCCCCGGCCCGCCACCGGCGCCACCGGCCGACGAGGTCGAGCGCCCCGAACGCCCCGAGGACCCCGGCTTCCCGTCGCCCCCGCCATCCAACACCCCGTAGCCGCCCGATTCCAGCCGTACTGGTCGGCGATCTGGGTGCTGGAGCCCCCGATTCGGCTACCAGTTCGGGGTTGGGGGCCAGGAGAGCCGGTCGTGGTCACGGATCTGGGTGTGGGGACCCCCTGATCCATGACCAGTTCGGGTCGAGGCGGGGCTGGCGCCGACGGCGACCTCAGCGGGGCCGGACGCTCCGGGGCGAGACGCAGTTGGCCGCCAGCTCTGCGTAGAGCGGCAGGCTGGCCTGGATGAGGTCACGCAGGCGGGGGTCGTCGACGGTGGGCGGCCCGCCGGCGCGGAGCGGGGCGAAGCCGGTGCTCTCGGCCGAGGCGCCGTACCAGTCGCGCCACCGCTCCCACTCGGGACGCATCCCGGGCTCCCAGCCCAGGGCCGTGGGGTCGGGGTCCAGGTCCATGGCCGCACACCATGCCTCGACGACGCCGGCGGGGTCGCGGCACAGGTCGTCGCTGTCGATGACCACCGGGTCGCCTCCGGCCTCGGGCACCCGGTCGACCGCCCGCGCCAGAGCGGTGAAGCCGGCCTCCTCCTCGGTGAGGTCGGGCCAGATGCGCGCCATGGACGGGATCGACCACCGCGGGTCGCGCACCAGGAACGAGTGGCACCAGGAGGACGACAGGGCGCGGTCCAGCTCGGGGCCGGGGTGGTAGGCCATGTCCTTCACGAACACCGGCTCCCGCCGGGCGGCGCGATCGACGTCCGCGACGATCCGGGCGACGGTGGCACTCGGCTCGGACACCGGGTAACGGGGGCTGCGGCGCTCGGGGCCGTGGTAGTACGCCGCCGAGAAGGGCTCGTCGAGGACGTGGTGATCGCCCCGTTCGATCACCATGCGCTCGAACGCGGTCGACGCGCTGCGGGGCACGGCCCACAGGGCGCGCACCGGGTGGACCGGGCCCTCGTCCATGGAGGGCGAGCCTAGAGGCGTGGCCGGGCGCGGGCGGCGGCCGAGCGCAGTCCGTTGCAGTCCCAGGAGGTCAGGTTCGCCTGCTCGTCCGCCACTCTCGACGCAGGCGCTCGACGAGACGTGAGGTCGACGGGGGGCGCCTCGCGCGCGATGAGGTGGGCGGCCTGACCACCGGAAGGCGCACGGCGCCACAGCCGTGCGCGAGCAGTTCGGAGCCCTCAGAGCTCCTTGACGATGTCGACCATGTGGGCGCCGGCCTCGGTGGGGTTCTGGCCGATGCGGACGCCGGCGGCCTCCAGGGCCTCGATCTTGGCCGCGGCGGTGCCCTTGCCGCCCGAGACGATGGCGCCGGCGTGGCCCATCTTCTTGCCCGGGGGGGCGGTGACACCGGCGACGTAGGCCGAGACCGGCTTCGACATCTCGTCCCTGATGAACTCGGCGGCCTCCTCCTCGGCCGAGCCGCCGATCTCGCCGATCATCATCACGGCCCTGGTCTCGGGATCTGCCTCGAAGGCCTCGAGGCAGTCGATGAAGCTGGTGCCGGGGACGGGGTCACCACCGATGCCGACGCACGTGGTGACGCCGATGTCGGCCAGCTTGAGCTCGTAGAGGGCCTGGTAGGTGAGCGTGCCCGAGCGGCTCACGATGCCGACGGGGCCGCCCTCCTTGGCGATCTCGCCGGCGGTGATGCCGATGTTGGCCTTGCCGGGGCTGATGAGCCCGGGGCAGTTCGGGCCCAGGATGCGGGTGCCGGGGTGGTCTCGCTTGACCTTGTTGAAGAACCAGGCCTCGTCCTGGGCGGGGACGCCCTCGGTGATGACCACGACCAGCTCGAGACCGGCCTCGGCCGCCTCCATCACCGCCGCCTTCACGCCCGGGGCGGGGATGAAGACGCACGACGCGGTGGCGCCGGTGGCCTCTCTGGCTTCGGCGACCGACGCGAAGATGGGGATGCCATCGACGTCGGTGCCGGCCTTCTTGGGGTTGGTCCCGGCCACGACCTGGGTGCCGTAGTCGCGGTTGCGGAGGCCGTAGAAGCGGCCCTGCGAGCCGGTGAGGCCCTGGTAGACGACCTTGGTGGCCTCGTCGACGAAGATGCTCATTTTGCTGGTGCTCGTTCCTTCAGCTGCCGGCGAGCTCGACGGCAGCCTGGGCGGCCTCGACCATGGTCGGCTTGGAGATGACCTTCTCGGCGCTGGCGGCCAGGATCTTGCGGCCCTCGGCCGCGTTGGTGCCGTCGAGGCGGATCACCATCGGGAGGTCGATGTCGACCCGCTGGAGGGCCTGGACGATGCCGTTGGCGACCTCGTCGCCCTTGGTGATGCCGCCGAAGATGTTGATGAAGATGGCCCGCACGTTCTCGTCGCCGGTGATGACCTCGAGGGCCCCGGCCATCACGTCCGCGTTGGCGCCGCCGCCGATGTCGAGGAAGTTGGCCGGCTGGCCGCCGACCTGGTTGATGATGTCGACCGTCGACATGGCCAGCCCAGCACCGTTGGCGATGACGCCCACGTTGCCGTCGAGGCCCACGTACTGGAGGCCCCTCTCGTGGGCCGCCTGCTCGCGCGGGTCGCGCTCCTGGGTGGCCTCGTACTCCGAGAGGTCGTGGCGGAAGGCGGCGTTGGCGTCGAGGGTGACCTTGGCGTCGAGGGCGTGGACCTGGCCCTCGGGGGTGAGGATCAGCGGGTTGATCTCGGCCAGGTCCGCGTCGCCCTCGGTGTACGCGGTGTAGAGCTTGCGGAGGATGTCGACCGCGCCCTCGGTGGCCTGCGGGTTCAGCTTCGCCGCGGCCACCCACTCACGGGCGGCTTCCTCGGTGAGGCCGTCGACGGGATCGATCCAGGTCTTGGCGATGGCGTCGGGGTTGGTCTCGGCCACGGCTTCGATCTCGACGCCGCCCTCGGCCGAGAGCATCCCGAGGTGGGTCTTGGCCGAGCGGTCGAGGGTGAAGCTGGCGTAGTACTCCTCGGCGATGTCCGACGCCTTCTCGATCCAGACCCGCTCGACGGTGTGGCCCTTGATGTCCATGCCGAGGATCGCCTCGGCATGGATGCGCACCTCCTCGACCGTGTCGGCCAGCTTGATGCCGCCGGCCTTGCCCCGTCCGCCGACCTGCACCTGGGCCTTCACCACGACCGGGTAGTCGGCGATGGCCTCGGCCACGGCGACCGCCTCGTCGACGGTGGTGGCCACATCGCCGGGAGACACCGGGATGTCGTAGCGGGCGAAGAACTGCTTGCCTTGGTACTCGAACAGGTCCATGCGGGGGAGCGGTCTCTCTGGGGAGGAGGGGTGCGGAAGCGCCGGGGCGACTCGATGCCGGCGGGCCCGGGCAGGGATACTACGCAGGTGTCTCCGACGACCAGTCTGACGCCTCCTCCCACTCGGCTGATCCTTCGACGGGGCCGCCGGTGAGCCCGGTCGAGCCGTCGCGCCGCCACGCAGGGCGGGCCCTGGCGGTCTCCGGCGTCGGCATCGCCCTGGTGCTGTTGGTCCTCTGGGGGGCGTCGGTGCTCACCTCGCGCCAGGACAGCTTCGACGTGCGCCTCGGTGACCAGACCTTCCAGGGCGGCAACGCCGAGCGGCTGGCCGGGGAGATCGACGAGCGGGGTCCGATCATCTACGGCGACGTCTCCGGTGGCCAGGACCGCGACCTCATCCTCCAGCACCTCGGCGACGACGTGGACCGAGGCTGGTACGCCTTCCGGGCCCAACCGCCCGACAAGGACCGCGACTGCGTGTGGGAGTGGCGGCCCGACGAGGAGCAGTTCCGCGCCCGGTGCGACGCCTCGCTCACCGCGCCGGCGGACGGCGAGGGCCTCGAACGGTACCCCGTCACCGTCGACGACGGGAAGCTCGACGTCGACCTGAACTTCGAACGCCGGCCGAGCACCACCGATGCGCCCACGACCACCATCATCGAGTCGGGCGACGTCCCCGACACCACCGAACCCGGCTGATCCACCCTCGCTCCTCGATGAACTGGTCGCGGGATCCGTCCCTCCAACGACGGAAACCGCGACCAGTCCGAGGATGGCCGGGCTCAAGCGTCGGTGAAGAGGGCCTTGACCTCGGTGCGCTGGATCTTGCGGGTGCCGCTGGTGGGGAGCGCGTCGACGACGAGGACCCGCACCGGCACCTTGTAGGAGCTGAGCTGCTCCTTGGCCCAGGCCCGAATCTCGTCGGGCGCGGCCGTCCGGCCCGGTGATAGGCGGACGGCGGCGACCGGGACCTCGCCCAGGCGCTCGTCGGGGAGGCCGACCACGGCGGCCTCGGCGACGGCCGGGTGGCGCTCGAGCGCTTGTTCGACCTCGACGACGTAGACGTTGTAGCCCCCGCGCACCACGATGTCCTTGGCCCGGCCCTCGAAGGTGAACAGCCCGAAGGCTCTCCGGCGCACCAGGTCACCGGTGCGCAGCCACCCGTCGTCGGTGAGCACGCCGGCGGTGGCCTTGGCGTCGCCCCGGTACCCCTTCAACCCGCCGGGCCCGGAGAGGTGGAGCTCGCCGCCCTCACCGCGCCGCACCGGCCGTCCGTCGTCGCCGAGGACGCGGGTCTTGTACCCGGGCAGGGGGACACCGAGGCGCGACAGTGACGCCGGCAGGAACGGGAGCGCGATTCGGACCGCCGCGCCGCCGGCCGTCTCGACCAGGCCGTAGCCCTCGGCGAAGACGGCCCACCCGACCGTCCCGACGCCCGGGAGGTCGGCCAGGGCACCCATGCGTGCGAACCGCTCGGACAGCTCGGCGGGCATGGCATCGGCACCGGAGATCCACAGCCGGATCGACGACAGGTCGCGCTCCTCCGCCCCGGCGTCGAGGAGCATCCGGTACATGGCGGGCACGCCGACGAACACGCTGGCCCGGCGCGCCTCGATCTGGTCGAGAGCGAGCTCGGCGTCGAAGCGGGGGAGCGACCGCACCGGTATCCCGGCACAGGCGAGACCGGCGGCGGCGACGAAGCCCATGATGTGGGCCATGGGCAGGCCGACCACAGCCTCGTCGTCACGCAGCCCGGCGGGCAGGAGCGCGGCCACGTTGATGCCGCCGAGGATCCCGTGGTGGGTCAGCTCGGCCCCCTTGGGCCGTCCGGTCGTGCCCGAGGTGTAGAAGACGGCGCCCACGTCCGACGCCGAGGTCAGGTGGGCAGCACCAAGGCGGTCGCCCGCCGGCAGGTCGTCGGCCGATCGCAGCACCAGCAAGGCGCCGGCGTCGGCGACGACGTGGTCGATCTCCTCGTCGCGCATGCGGTCGTTCACGGGGGCGGGGAGGGCGCCGGCGCGGCTCACGGCCAGGCAGAGGAGGAACTGGTCGTAGCCGTTGGGCGTGGCCACGACGACGACGTCACCGGGCGAGGTCCGCGCCGCGATGGCGCCCGACCACCGATCGACGGCTTCGGCCGCCTGAGCGACGGTGCGACGGTCGCCTCCGATCTCGTCGACCAGGACCCGGTCGGGATCAGCGTCGGCCAGGCGCTCGAGCAGCGTCCCGAGGGTGAGGTCGTGATCGAAGGCGAGGCGCACCCGGCGGAGCTGGCGCAAGCCCGGGGTCACCGGTCGGGCTCGGCGTGGGGGAAGGGGCCGGTCACCTCGTAGGTGACGCCCGGGTTGCGCTGGGAGCTGAAGTAGAGGCGGGTGCCGTCGGGCGAGAAGGCGGGACCGGTGATCTCGGAGCCCTCCACCCCGTCGAGCCGGGCGACGGGCTCGACGAGGCCGTCGGGGCCGAGGCGCACGACGTCCATGGTGCCGCCGTCCTCGGCGACGTAGCGGTCACCGCCGGCGTCGACGGCGATGTTGTCGACTCCTGTGAGCACCGGGTCGGCCCCGTCCATGGCCTCGGTGGTGGCGGCGTCGTAGACGATCTCGACGTCGTCGCCGTCGAGGGCCCAGATGCGGTTGTCGCCCTTGGTCGCCAGGTAGGTCGTGCCCTCGAAGTGAGCCAGGCCCTCGCCCCCGTTGAAGCGGACCACGTCGGCGACCTGGTTGCGGGTGGGAGAGGCGGAACCACCGCCGGCGTCGGTCACCTCGGCCCAGCGCCGTTCGTCCTCGGGCCCGGCCAGGACCTCGAGCCGCCCGGCCTCGAGGGAGGGCCACTCGGCGGGGACGAACCGGTACAGGGCGCCGTCGGGCTCGTCCTCGCTCAGGTAGAGCACCTCGGCCTCGGCGTCGACGGCGACCGCCTCGTGCTTGAACGTCCCGAGCGCAGGGCGGACCACCGCCGGCTCCTCTCCCCGTGGATCGCACTCCCAGACCCGGCCATCGGGATGCTCCTCGCAGGTGAGCCACGTGTCCCACGGCGTGGCGCCCCCGGCGCAGTTGATGCTGGTCCCGTCGCAGATGCGGGCCGCCTCGGTGATCTCGCCCTCGGGGTCGAAGCGGACCATCGACACCCCGCCGGTACCGGCCTCCTCGCAGTTCGACACGTAGATCCAGCCGCCGTCGTCCTGGGCGAAGCAGGCGCCGCCGTCGGGGTTGCCGTGCCACGTGTAGCCGGTGCCCGTGACCTCCTCGCCGCTGCGGGCCACGATCCGCGAGGTGAAGCCCTCGGGCAGCTGCAGCCCGTTGGCGTCGGGCTCACCCAACGGCCCGACGGGGCCGGGGGGCCGGGTCGTCGTGGTCGGTCCCGCCGTGGTGGACGCCCCCGTGGTCGGGCCACCGGACGCGCCGTCGTCGTCGGACGAGCACGACGCCAACCACGGCACCGCCGCGGAGGAGACCAGCCCCATGCCCATCAGGCGCAAGGCGGCGCGGCGGTCGAACTGGGTCTGCATGGCGCGACGGTACCGCCCACCGGGAGAACGCGTTCGGCGCCAGGCGCGGGTCAGGTCGCTCGCTCGACCGGGGCCCAGGCGAGGAGCAGGCGCTTCTCGCCCACCGACGGGAAGCGGATGAGGGCCTCGGTCTTGTCGCCCTGGCCCTCGATGTCGAGGATCACGCCCTCGCCCCACTTGGCGTGGTGCACGTCGTCGCCCGTCCGCAGCCCGAGGGCGACGGCCCCGATCGCCTCGGGCGCGGCTGCCGGGTGCAGGGCGGCGTCGACCCGGCGCTCGCGAGTCGCCTCGCGCCGGGCCCGGGCCGGGCTGACCTCGTCACGGCCCCGGCCGCTCCCCCACGTCGTCGACGTCGGGGTGTCGTCCCGATTGCCGCCGCCCCACGACGAGCGGCCGGAGCCGCCCCAGGAACCTCCTCCCCGCGACGACCGGCGGCGCCCCTGGATCTCGGTGACCAGGTCGGCGGGGATCTCCTCGAGGAAGCGGCTCGGCGGGTTGTACTGGGTGGAACCGAACATGGTGCGGGCCCACGCGTGGCTGAGGTGCAGCTGCTGACGGGCCCGGGTGATGCCCACGTAGGCGAGGCGCCGCTCCTCCTCGAGCTCGGCGGGCTCGGTGAGGGCGCGGATGTGGGGGAAGACGCCGTCCTCCATCCCGATGATGAACACCACCGGGAACTCGAGGCCCTTGGCCGAGTGGAGCGTCATCAGCACGACCTGGGACTCATCGGCGTCGAGGGCGTCGGTGTCGGCCACCAGGCTGATCTGCTCGAGGAACACGTCGGGCGCGGTGACCTCCTGGGCCGCACCCACCAGCTCGGCGAGGTTCTCGATCCGCCCCTCGGCCTCGATGGAGTGCTCGGCCCGCAGCTCGGCCACGTAGCCGCTGCGGTCGAGCAGCACCTCCAGCATGGGCCCCGGCCCCTCGTCGCGCACCACCTCGGCGGCGGCGATGACCTCCAGGTAGGTGTCGATGCCGTTCACGGCACGGCCCCCCACGCCGGCGTCCCCGGCGCGGCGCAGGGCCTCGGTGAAGGTGAGGCCACCGCTCGCCGCCCACGCGTCGAGCCGGGCGATCGAGGCGTCGCCCACGCCCCGCTTGGGGGTGTTCAGGATCCGCTTGACCGCCACCTCGTCGGCCGGGTTCACGACCGCCTTCAGGTACGCGACGGCGTCCTTCACCTCGCGCCGGTCGTAGAACCGGGTGCCCCCGAGGACCTTGTAGGGGATGCCGCTGCGGGCCAGGGACTCCTCGAGCACCCGGCTCTGGGCGTTGGTCCGGTAGAAGGCGGCCATGTCGCCCCAACGCTCGCCCTGGTCGTGCAGAGCGGACATGCGCCCCGTGACCCACTGGGCCTCGTCGGACTCGTCGTCGGCGTGGAAGCGCAGGATCGGCTCGCCCGCACCCTGGTCGGTCCAGAGCTCCTTGGGCTTGCGGGCCACGTTGTGGGCGATGACCGCGTTGGCGGCGTCGAGGACGGTCTGGGTCGAGCGGTAGTTCTGCTCCAACAGCACCACGTTGACCTCGGGGAACGCCGTCTCGAAGTCGACGATGTTGCTCATCTCAGCGCCGCGGAAGCGGTAGATCGACTGGTCGTGGTCACCGACCACGCAGACGTTGCGGTGCTCGGCACCGAGGAGCATGACCAGGTCGTTCTGGACCGGGTTCGTGTCCTGGTACTCGTCGACGAGGATGTGGCTGAAGCGGCGCTGGTAGTGCTCGAGGGCGTCGGGGAAGGCCCGGAGCACGTCGACGGTGACGCCGAGCAGGTCGTCGAAGTCCATGGCCCCCGCCTTGCGCAGGCGGGCCTGGTACTCGCGGTAGGCCTCGGCGTAGCGACGCTCGAAGGGGTTGGTGGCCTGCTGCTCGTAGCGCTCGACGCCGATGCCCTTGTTCTTGGCCGCGCTGACGGTGGCATGGACGGTGCGGGGCGTGAAGCGCTTGGTGTCGATGTCGAGGTCGCGCAGCACATAGCCGGTGAGGCGCACGGCGTCGGCCTGGTCGTAGATCGTGAACGACGACGGGTAGCCCATGCGGGTGGCCTCGCGCCGCAGGATCCGCACGCAGGCGGAGTGGAAGGTCGACACCCACATCTTCTGGGCGACGGGCCCGACGAGGCCCGCCACCCGTTGCTTCATCTCATCGGCGGCCTTGTTGGTGAAGGTGATGGCGAGCACGGCGAAGGGCGACACGTCGTGATCGCGGATGAGGTGAGCGATGCGGTGGGTGAGGACGCGGGTCTTGCCCGAGCCCGCACCGGCCAGCACCAGGAGGGGTCCGTCGACGTGGGTGACGGCGTCGACCTGGGCCGGGTTCAACCCGGCGAGGAGGTCGAGGTGATCGCCGAAGCGGTCGGGCGGGGGCATCGAGGCCACCCTACCGATGCCCTGTGACGGCCCTGCGGCCGGTCCCGGCGACCCAGCACGCGCCGCGCGCCGCGCGCCGCTGGGGCTCGCGGTCGCCGGACGACCGTCTTTCCTGGGACAATGAGCCCATCGCCGCCCATCCCCCCCCGAAGGATCCCTCGCCTGCACCACGTCGAGTGGCGGGACAAGGGTCCGGCGCCCCGTCTGAGGGCGCGCTCGCCTCCTCGCCCCCGGCGACCGGGAACGCTGGGTCCAACGGTGAGACCGACGGCGAGGGCGACGGTCTGCTCGGCACGTCGGTGACGACCGAGAGGCTCAAGGTCACCGGGGCCAAGACCCTGAAGCGGACCCCGCTCATCATCGCCTTCTTCCTGGTCTTCAACTACCTGGTGGTGCCCCAGCTGGGCGGGGCCCGCCAGGCGGCCGACAAGCTGAGCGCGGTCAACCCCATCCTCCTGCTGGTCGGCCTCGGCCTGGAGCTGACCGCCCTCGTCGCCTACGCCCAGCTCACCCGGGTGACCCTCCCGCCGACACCCCGCCTCTCCATGTCGACGGTGCTGCGCATCCAGCTCTCGACCAAGGCGGTCACCAACCTGGTGCCGGGAGGCTCGGCCGCAGGGGGCACCCTTGGCTACCGGCTGCTCACCCAGTCGGGCGTGAACGGCGCCGCCGCCGGCTTCAGCATGGCCACCGTGGGCCTGGGCTCCGCGGTGGTGCTGAACCTCCTGCTGTGGATCGCGCTGCTGGTCTCGATCCCCCTCGACGGGTTCAACCCCGTCTACGGCACCGCCGCCATCGCGGGGATGGTGCTGCTCGCCGTCTTCGCCGGGCTGGTCGTGCTGCTCATGAAGGGTCGCGACCCGGCCATCCGGGTGGTGCGGGCCGTCGCCGACAAGGTGCCGTTCCTCGATCCCGACACCGCCGAGCGCTTCATGCTCACCCTCGTCGCCCGCCTGCAGGACCTCATCGAGGACCCCACGCTCATCAGGCGGGGCATCCTCTGGGCCTCGGTCAACTGGCTGCTCGACGCAGCTGCGCTCTGGGTGTTCATCCGGGCCTTCGGCCCCACCCTGAACCCGGTCGATGTGATCGTGGCGTTCTGCGTGGCCAACATCCTCGCCGTCATCCCGATCACACCCGGCGGGCTCGGCTTCGTCGAGGCGACGCTCATCGCCACGCTCGTCGGCTTCAGCCTCGACAGCAGCACCGCCGCCATCGCGGTGGTCACCTACCGCCTGGCCCAGTTCTGGATGCCCATCCCCCTCGGGGCGATCAGCTACGCGACGCTGCGCGTGGGGCCCAGGTCGATCCACAAGATGCGGAGCCGACATCCGATCCGCGACCTCACCGGCGACACCATCGACGTGGCCGGAGTCCGGGTGTGGGACGTCGAGGACGAGAGGTCGACCCCGACGGGGTAGGGCAGGCCCCGACCGTCGATCGGGGCCATGGGGGTCGAGCGGCGTTCAGGGATCGAGGCGACAGGCGTCGGTGGAGCCGGGCAGGCGGTGGCGGTTGCGGGCGACGAGCCGGTAGGCCAGCGCCGCAGCCCACGAGGCCGGGGGCAGGCGCAACAGGCGTCCGGCCAGTGACCATGCCCCACCCATGGCCTCCAGGGCCCGGCTCACGGCCCGGTGCCCGCCGTGGTTGTGGCCCTCGGCATCGACCCACCACACCTCGGTGCGGGTCTGGCGCTCGGTGAGTCCGAAGCGGTCGAGGTCGAGCGCCTGCCAGGGCTGGACGGCGACCTCGGACGCCTTGCGGCGGCGGCCGAACCAGCTCGCGGTCGCCGTGCAGAACCCGCAGTCGCCATCGTAGATCAGCCGCCCGATGGTGGGGGTGGCGGGTTCGGTCGCCGTGGGGGCCATCGCCCCCACGGTACCCAGCCCCGGCGCCCGCCCCTCGGCCGGCCCTTCAGGATCGTTCGTCAGGTGAGGCGGACGGTCTCGCCGGGTTGACCGATCTCGCGCTCAGGAGGCGGGGCAGCGGGCCCGGAGGCGACCGTCGACCGGGCCCTCGTCGCCGGCTCGAGCCTGCTCGGGGCCGAAGGTGGCGCGCACGTCAAGGGCATCGCCGCGACGGTCGATCAGCGGCTCGGTGGCATCGGGGTCGGTGAGGTCGAGCCCGGCGCCGTCGACCCCGGCGGTGGTCCGCTTGGCCTCGGGAGGATCGTCGGGGGCAGAGCCATCCGCGCACGCGGTGACCGCGAAGGTTAGCTCCTCGATGCCGATGATCGCCGAGCCCTCCCCCGGCTCCACGTCGTCCAGCGCGTCGAAGCGGTCGGTGGCCGGCGCGCTGACGGGTGCGCCGTCGTCGTCTCCGTCACCCCCGCCCGCGCACGCGGCGCCCACGAGGAAGGCCCCGTGAGGGCCAGCGCCGGGATCCTGCGGCGCAGCCTCAACACCGGCCCCCGTCGCTCGCACCGACACGACCCACGACCAGCGGCGCCTGCACGCGAACGAGGTGGATGCCTGACGCGGACGTGAACCAGTCGCTCCGCAGCGAGCAGTGAAAGTCGAGGAAGGGCCGTGGGGCATCCACCGCAGCGGAGCGCAGCAGCGAAGCGAGCGCCAGCGAGCGCAGCCAGAGCGAGCACCGAACGGTGGGTGCCCCACGGCCCACCCCGGCGACCACCAATCGCCAACGCCGACTCGGCCCGAGGAGCGAGGCGCGTTCGGAGCCCTCGATCACTCCCACTCGATCGTGCCGGGGGGCTTGGAGCCAGGGCCCGAGCGGCCGAGAGCGGGACACGCAGTGTCGTCGACGGGACCTCCGCACCGCCCCCCGCTCACCGCGACCCCGGCGATCACTCCCACTCGATCGTGCCGGGGGGCTTGGAGGTCACGTCGTAGGCGACGCGGTTGACGCCGACGACCTCGTTGATGATGCGACTCGACATGCGCTCGAGAAGCTCGTGGGGCAGGCGGGCCCAGTCCGCGGTCATGGCGTCCTCGCTGGTGACGGCGCGGATGATGATCGGGTACCCGTAGGTGCGCTCGTCGCCCTGGACCCCGACGCTGCGGATGTCGGGCAGCACGGCGAAGGCCTGCCAGATCTCGCGCTCGAGCCCGGCGGCCCGGATCTCCTCGCGGACGATGGTGTCGGCCCGCTGGAGCAGGGCGACCTTGTCGCGACTGACCTCACCGATGATGCGGACCCCCAGGCCGGGTCCCGGGAAGGGCTGGCGCCACACGATCTCGTCGGGAAGGCCGAGCTCGGTGCCGAGGGTCCGGACCTCGTCCTTGAACAGGCTGCGCAGCGGCTCCACCAGCTCGAACCGCATGTCCTCGGGCAGACCGCCCACGTTGTGGTGGCTCTTGATGGTCGAGGCACCGTCGCCCCCGCCGGACTCGATGACGTCGGGGTAGAGGGTGCCCTGCACCAGGTAGCCGGCGTCGGAGATGCCGCCGGCGGCCTCCTCGAAGACCCGGATGAACTCCTCGCCGATGGCCTTGCGCTTGTCCTCGGGATCGATGACACCCTCCAACCGGGCGAAGAAGCGGTCCTCGGCCCGGACGTGGATGAGCTCGATGCCCTGGTGCCGGCGGAACGTCTCGACCACCTGCTCGCCCTCGCCCTCGCGCATCAGGCCGTGGTCGACGAAGACACAGGTGAGCTGCGGGCCGATGGCCCTGTGGACGAGGGCGGCGGCGACGGCTGAGTCGACCCCGCCGGAGAGGGCGCAGATCACCCGGGCGTCGCCGACCTGGGCCCGCACCGCCTCGACGCCGCTCTCGATGACCGAGGTCATGGTCCAGTCGGGGGCGCAGCCGCACACCTCGTAGAGGAACCGCTCGAGCACCTGCTGGCCGTGGGGCGTGTGGACCACCTCGGGGTGGAACTGCACGGCGTGGATCCGGCGCTCCACGTTCTCCATGCCCGCCACCGGGGCATCGGCGCTGGTGGCGGTGACGGTGAAGCCCTCGGGGGCGACGCTGATGGAGTCGCGGTGGCTCATCCACACCTGCTGGTGCTCGGGCTGGCCGCCGCCGAAGACGACGGCGTCGGGGTGGGTGACGTCGAGCGGCGTGCGGCCGTACTCGCCGCGTCCGGTGGCGGCAACGGTGCCCCCCAGCTGGAGGGCAACGAGCTGGGCGCCGTAGCAGATGCCCAGGACGGGCACGCCGATGTCATAGACGCCCGGGTCGATCGAGGGGGCACCCTCGACGTGCACCGACGCCGGACCGCCGCTGAAGATCACCCCCGCAGGGTTGCGGGCCGCGATCTGCCCGGCCGTGAGCGACGCAGGGACGATCTCGCTGTAGACGTGCGCCTCGCGGACCCGGCGGGCGATCAGCTGGGCGTACTGGGCCCCGAAGTCGACCACCAGGACAGGCCGGTCCTCGGGGGCGGGGCGCCCGTCGGCGGCGGGTGCGAGGTCGATTGTGGGGGCCACGACGGAACCGTACTAGCCGCCCCAGACTGTCTGCTCCGCAGTGGAAGCGGCGCGATCTGAGCGAGTTCTACGGGATCGTGGTCTACATGTACTTCGTTGATCACAACCCGCCTCACTTCCACGCGATCTACGCCGAACATGAGGCGCTGGTGCGGATCGACGATGGTTCGATCATCCGGGGTGAGCTGCCCAAGACTGCGGCGCGGCTGGTCGAGCAGTGGCGGGTGCTGCACGCGGCTGAGCTGGAGGAGACCTGGGAGCTCGCGCGGGAGCCGGCTGCTCTCGGATCGATCGAGCCACTCCAGTAGGATGAGATTATGGCTGGCCTTGCTCGTGTCACCGATGTCAAGTACCTCGGCGAGCGCGTGCTGCGCATCGTGTTCTCCGACGGTTTGGTCAGAGAACTGGACTTTGCCGAGGTGTTGTCCGGCGTGTTGGCGGCGATCGACGACGACGCCATGTTCGCGGCGGTCGAGGTCGACGATGTTGCTGGGACCGTGTGTTGGCCGAGCGGCATCGATTTCGATCCCGATGTGCTCCACGGTGACAACACGGCCGCGACGGGTCATCAGCCGAATGTCGTGCGTGCCTATCGGCTCGAGCAAACCCGCTGACCGTACAGTGCGACCGGCACACTGCCGGCGAGGACGCAGTTGAGGGCGTCGGGAGCTGCCCGAGGATCGCCGTCGGCCACCGCCGGGAGACGACAACGCGGCGAGGGGTGGGAGGTGGTCGCTGGGTGGGGGGTGGTCGCTGGGTAGGTTCGCTCGATGCTCGTGCGCCGGTGCCTCTCCCTGGTCGCCGGACTCGCGCTCGTCGTGGTGGCGTTGGTCCGGCGCGAGGGGGGCGGGGACGGTGACGGCCCGAGCCAGTACGACCGAGGTGAGCGGGCGGCGGTGACGGCCCTCCAGCGGGCGTCACCCGAGGCGCTGGACCGCCTCGCGGAGGAGGGCAGCGGGTACGACCTGGCCTTCCGGCCCCGCTTCGAGGAGGCACCGACGCTGGTCTGCGCCTCGGAGCTCGCCGAGGCGTGCCGGAGGCTCGGGCGACTCGGGTTCGAGGTGCTCGATCAGGAGGGCTGGACGACCCTGGCCCGGCTCCGCGACAGCGAGGACGTCGACATCGACGCGTGGGTGGGGCCCGAGGCGCTGTTGACCCTCGGCGTGGCCGCCTCCGAAGGCGACCTCGAGCTCGGCTCCGCTCCGCTGGCCGATTCCCTCGTCGCCGCCGTGTCCCGCCCGGGCCCGGGTCCGTCCGCCACCTGCCGGTCCTCCGCGACCCCGCTCACCTGCCTGGTCGGCGCGGCCGAGCGCCTCACCGTGGCCGACCCCGGGACCTCGGCGGCGGGGGCGGCCGTGGTGATCGCCCTCGCTCGCGAGTCGGGCGGCTCCGGGCCCGACGACCTGGCCGCGGCGGCCGAGCTCCTCGCCGATGCCCAGGTGACCGCGGCTCCCGTCACCGAGCTGCTGGCGGTCGGCGCCCCGGCGGGCGAGGTCGCCCTGGGCACGGATGCGGCGGTGGGCGCCGCCTTCGGGTTCGGACGCACCGAGGACGGGGACGAGCCCGAGCCACCGTCGGTGGAGGTGCGCTGGTCGCGCACGTCGGACTCGGTTCCCCTCGCCGTGGCCGTCGACCCCGATGACCGGCGCTCCGACCGCATCGTCGCCCTGTTCCGGTCGAGGGCGGCGGGGTTCAGCTTCGAGCAGAACGGCTACCTGGCCCTCGACGACACGTTGTACGTCGACGACGACGGCCCCCTCGCCGATCGTCCGGGGGCACCGGCGCCCGTTGCGGCGGCGGACCTCGAGGCCGCCCACCAGGCCTGGCAGGAGCGCGACCGGTGAGCCGCGGCGCCTCCTCGACGGCGTCGGCCCGCGGCCTCGTCGGCTCCGGCGGCAGCTACCCCGATGCCCTGACCGGCCCGCTGGCGATGTTCGGCGGCCTGGCGACGGCTGCCCTGGTGCTGGGCACCGACGGGCCGGTCGGCCTGGCGCTGTTCCTCGGTGTCGCGGTCTGGGGAGCGGCGTCGATCCGAGCCCTGATGCGGGCGTCGGACGCGCGGACACGGGCGCGAGCCGTCGCCGACGCCGCCAGGGAGCGGCGTCGGCAGGCCATCGGGGACCGCCTCGACCGGTGGGAGCAGCTCGGGCGCACCGCCGATGACTCGGCGGCCCGCTTCGGTCGGGCGGCCGAGCGCTGTGCCCCGGGCCCCCTCAACGAACGGATCGACGAGATGCGGCCCGAGGTGACCCGGGCGCGCGACCGCGTGCACGCCCTCGTCGCCATCGGCATCGACCTGGAGGAGGCGCGCGCCGATCGGCGTCCGAGCGCCCCACCGCCGCGCCGCAAGGGCGGCCGGAAGCGCTCACCCGTCATCGAGCGGGACCCGCTGACCGCTCAGATCGACGAGGTCGAGCGGCGAGCCCAGGACATCGACACGTCCCTCGCCGCCGCGGTGGCGGTGGCCTTCGAGCTGGCCCTCGACTCGGTCCACCACGATGTCGACCGGGGCATGGACGACCTCGTCGCCGAGCTCGGGTCGCTGCGCGACGCCCTCGCCGAGCTGCGCGCCGAGCCCGATCCCACCCGCTGACCCGACAGGTCGCTCAGGCCGAGACCACCAGGTCGGCCTTCTGGAGCTCCTTCACGCTGGCGTAGCCGGTGAGGGCCATGGTGCGCCGCAGGGCCCCGACCAGGTTGGTGCCCCCGGAGTCGTCACGGGCCGGGCCGCAGAGCACCTCGGCCAGGGTCCCGACCGGCGGCACCCGCAGGCGCGCACCCCGGGGAAGATCCGCGTGCACCGCCGCCAGCCCCCAGTGCCAGCCCCGGCCCGGCGCCTCGGTGGCCGCCGCGAACGGCGCTCCCACCATCACCGCGTCGGCGCCGCAGGCGATGGCCTTGGCGATGTCGCCCCCGGTGCGGACCCCGCCGTCGGAGATGAGGTGGACGTCGACGCCGGTCTCGTCGAGGTGGCGCATGCGCGCGGCGCGGGCATCGGCGATGGCGGTGGCCTGGGGGACGCCCATGCCGAGGATCCGGCGCGTCGACGACGACGAACCGGCCCCGACACCGACGAGGATCCCCGCCGCGCCGGTGCGCATCAGGTGGAGCGCGGCGCGGTAGCTGGAGCACCCGCCGACGACCACCGGGATGTCGAGGCGGCGCACGAAGGTCTTGAGGTTCAGCGGCTCGGGGTGGCCCTTGGTGACGTGCTCGGCCGAGACGACGGTGCCACCGATGACGAGCAGGTCGAGCTCGGCCGCGACGAGGGCGTCGGCCAGGGCCTCGACCCGGTGGGGGGTGACCGCACCGCACGACACCTGGCCGCCGGCGCGGATCTCCTTGACGCGGTCGCGGATCAGCTCGGGCCTGACCGGCTCGGCGTAGGCCTGGCGCAGCCGGGCCCACGCCTCGTCGTCGGGGAGGACCGCGACGTCCGAGAGGATCGCCTCGGGGTCGTCGTGGCGGGTCCAGAGGCCCTCGAGGTTCAGCGTGCCGACGCTGCCCATCTCGCCGAGGGCGACGGCCGTGGCCGGGCTGACGACGCTGTCCATGCCCGAGGCCATGATCGGCACCTCGAAGCGAAAGGCGTCGAGCTCCCAGCTCGTGTCCACGTCATCGAGGTCACGGGTGCGGCGGTTGGGGACGATGGTGATGTCGTCCAGCCCGTAGGCGCGGCGTGCGTCCTTGCCCATCCCGATCTCGATGTTGCTCATCGCCGCAACCCTCCCACGCGGCGGCGGTGGGGCCGGTCAGCGTGGGCGCAGAGACTTGAGGATCTGACGCGCGACCTGCGCGTTCATCTCGTACACGGCCTGCTCGGCGACGTCGCGGGCGCGCTTGACCACGCTGCCGCCGGTGACCTCCTCGACCGAGTCGAGGCCGTCGATGATGGCGTCCTTGGTCGCGTCGGTGGCCTTGTAGCCCATGCCGGTGAGTGCCTTGACCACCTCGTGCTGGGCGATGGGCTCGGGCGCCGAGGCGGCGATGATGCGCAGCGCCTCCTTGGTGAGCTCGGCTCCCTGCTGAACGGCGTCGGCGGGGCTCATGGGGCCCGCCTTCTGGCCCTCGAGCGACGCCAGCCAGCGCCGCACCTTGATCACGAGCTCGCCGTGGGTCTCGCCCTCGAACGACAGGGTCGCCATGCCCGCAGGGTAGACCTGCCGCGCCGGCTCCGGGACGTCTCGTGGAAAGAAGGGGTCGGCTCAGCCGGTGCGGATGTCCTCGGGGAGGTTCGCGTGCCAGGCGGTGACGCCGGGCTGGCGACGCAGCACCCGCGCCCACAGCCCGTCGGGGTCGCGGGTCAAGGCGTCGTCGGGGTCGGCGTCGACGACCCACCAGGCCCGCTCACCGACCTCGTCCTCCACCTGGCCCGGCCCCCAGCCGCACTGGCCGGCGTAGAGACGGATCTCGTCGGGGGCGTCAGCGACCTCGTCGGGGTCGAGGTGGAGGTCGACCGCACCGCCCAGGGCCAGGCCGACCACGGTGCCGGAGTCGACCGGTCCGCCCACGAACACGACGCCCGGCGCCGCGACCCGGTGGCCCCACCCCACCAGCAGGTCGGCCGCAGGGTGGTCGGTCGGCCGGTTGAGGATCACCCCGAAGGCGCCCTCGTCGGAGTGCGCGAGCAGGAGCACGACGGTGCGTCGGAAGGTGTCATCACCGATGAGGGGTGTGGCCACGAGCAGACGCCCGGCCAGGGAGGCTTCGCCCATCCGCCCAGGATGCCGCATCGGGCGGGCGGCGCACGTCTCGGCGGTCGGGCCGGGCGGTCAGAGGAAGGCCAGGGCGTCGAGCTCGTCGAGCGGGATGGAAGGGGTCAGGGCGGCGGGGCGAGGCGGTCGATGAGGTCCCACAGCTCATCGGTGTGGGCGGCGGTCGTGGCGGTCTGGCCGACCGAGATCCGCAGCAGGTACCGGCCGTCGATCCGGGTGTGGGAGACGAACACCCGGCCGGTGGCGTTGAGCGCACCCAGGAGCGCCTCGGTGGCCTCGTCCCCACCGCGGTGGGCGACGCAGAGGAGGTTCAGCGGCGTCGGCACCGGCAACACGAAGCGGTCGTCGGCGGCGAGTCGGCGGGCCAGGTCCCGGGCCAGGTCGATGTGGCCATCGACCGCGGCCGCCAGGCCGTCGGAGCCGAAGCGGCGGATCACCGCCCAGAGCTTGAGGGCTCGGAACCGGCGGCCGAGGGGTACCTGCCAGTGGCGGTAGTCGACGACCCGACCCGACCCGCTCGCCGGGTTCCGCAGGTACTCGGGGGTGATCGACAGGGCGTCGACCAGCGGCTGGCGGTCGGCGACCCAGAGCGCCGAGCAGTCCATGGCGGTGAAGAGCCACTTGTGCGGGTCCATCACGTAGCTGTCGGCCCCGTCGAGCCCGTCGTGGATCCACCGGTGCTCGGCCACGAGAGCGGCGGCTCCGGCGTGGGCCGCATCGACGTGGAACCAGGCCCCGTGGGCCCGGGCCGCGTCGCCCATCGGCGCCAGCGGGTCCATCCCGTGGGTCGAGGTGGTGCCGACGGTGGCGACGACCAGGAACGGCACCCGACCGTCGGTGACATCGGCCGCCATGGCGTCGACCAGCAGGTCGGGACGGACGGCGCGGGCGGCGTCGACCGGCACCGAGCGCAGCTGCTCGCTCAGCAGGCCCGCCACCCGCAGCCCCTTCTCCACCGACGAGTGGGCGTCGGCCGAGGTGTAGGCGACCAGGTCGTCGAGGCGGGCACCGGCCCGGCGGGCCCGGTCGCGCGCCGCAAGGGTGGCCACGAGCGTCGAGGACGAGGCCGAGTCCTGGATCACACCGCCGCCGGCGCCGTCCGAGCGGAACGCCGACGGCAGCCCGAGCATCTCGGCCAGCCAGTCGAGCACCAGGGTTTCCAGCTCGGTGCACGCGGGGCCGGTCTGCCAGAGCATGCCCTGGGTGCCGAGGGTGGTGATGAGCGCCTCGGCCAGCACCGCCGGCGCCGAGGAGTTCGACTGGAAGTAGGCGTACCAGCCCGGCGACTGCCAGTGGCTGGTGCCGGGCACGACCACCCGGTCGAGGTCGGCGAGGATCTCATCCCAGCCCTCGGGGACGGCGGGCGGGTGCTCGGGCAGCTGGGCCCTCACCCAGCCCGGCGCGACGGTCGAGAGCACGGGCTGGTCGGCCACCCCGGCGAGGTACCGCACGGCCCACGCCAGCACCTCGGGCCCGGCTTCGGCCAGCTCGGCAGCCGGGGCGGCCCAGGGGCCGGGGAGCGGGGCGGGCGGCGGAACATCCATGGGACCCAGCCTGGCACCGGTCCGCCCCGTCCCGCCCGGTCGGGCGCGCCGGCCTCGCGCTCGCACCGGCCCGGTCAGTAGGATCGACGGATGGGAGAGACCGAGCGCCCCGCCACCGACGAGGGGGGGCCGCGGAGCGGTCGTCCCACCCGCTTCCCCGACGTGCCGGCAGGCGCCGGTGGGCAGCCTCCGAAGTTCGCCAAGGAGGGGCTCACGTTCGACGACGTGCTGCTCGTCCCGGCCGCCTCCGCGGTGATCCCGTCGGAGGTCTCGACCCGCACCCGCCTCACCCCCCGCGTCGAGCTGGCCATGCCCATCGTGTCGGCCGCCATGGACACCGTCACCGAGGGCCACATGGCCATCGCCATGGCCCGCCACGGCGGCCTCGGGGTCATCCACCGAAACCTGTCGATCGAGGCCCAGGTGGCTGAGGTCGACAAGGTCAAGCGCTCGCAGTCGGGGATGATCGTCGACCCCGTCACCCTGCCGCCCCACGCACCGGTCACCGCGGCGCTCGACCTGATGGCCCACTACCGCATCTCGGGCGTGCCCATCACCGACCCCGACGGCCGCCTCGTCGGGCTCCTCACCAACCGCGACCTCCGCTTCGTCGACGACGTCGACCAACCCATCGCCGACGTGATGCGCCAACCGCCGCTGGTCACCGCGCCCCCCGGTACCACGCTCGAGGAGGCCAAGGCGCTGCTGTGGGAGCACCGCATCGAGAAGCTGCCGGTGGTCGACGACGACGGCTTCCTCCGCGGTCTCATCACGGTCAAGGACATCAAGAAGCGCACCCAGTACCCGGACTCCACCCACGACGAGCGGGGCCGGCTGCGCTGCGCGGCCGCCATCGGCGTGGGCGGCGACGCCCTCGAGCGGGCCGCCGCCCTCGTGCAGGCCGGCGTCGACGTGCTGGTCGTCGACACCGCCCACGGCCACTCCCAGGGCGTGGTCGACATGGTGAAGACCATCAAGGACCTCCACGGCGAGCAGGTCGACATCATCGCCGGCAACGTCGCCACCGCCGAGGCCACCGAGGCCCTGCTCGACGCAGGCGCCGACGCCGTCAAGGTCGGCATCGGCCCGGGGTGCTTCGCCGCCGGCACCCGCATACTCATGGCCGACGCCACCTACAAGGGGATCGAGGACGTCGCGGCGGGCGACCGGGTCATCAACATGCACGGCGAGCCGGTCACCGTCCTGCGGGCGTGGTCCACGGGCGTGCGAGACGTCATGGCCGTCCGTCACACCGCCTCGGCCCACGAGATGGTGATGACGCCGGACCACCAGTTCTTCGTCGGTGACCTCTCCACCACGAGCCCGGCCAGCGTCTCGGCACGCGGGTTCGTCGGGGTCCTGGAGAAGCCGACCCGGCTGTCGACCAGCAAGCTGGTGTGGAAGCCGATCGGCGACGCCGAGCGGGCGACGCTCCTCGCCCCCCGCTCGATCGCCTTCGACCTTCCCGACCACCTCGACATCGACCTCGGCGACTTCGCGGTCCGCGCCGCTCGGCTGAACGGATCGTTCCCCGAGGCCGCCCTCGAGCCCGGTTCCGCCGGCGGGCTCACCGGCACCGACGACTCCCGCTGCCAGCCGAGCTACCGCATTCGCTTGAACCTTCGCCACCGGCGGCGCCACCTAGCAGATCACCAGGTCGTGAAGCAGCTCGAGCGGCGCGACCTGGGGATCTCGGTGCCGGTGTACGACATCGAGGTCGACTGCCCGACGCACAGCTTCATCGCCGAGAACGTGATCGTCCACAACTCGATATGCACGACACGGGTGGTCGCGGGGGTGGGCGTGCCGCAGGTGACGGCGATCTACGACTGCGCCGTCGCCGCCGCCCGCCGAGGCGCCACGGTGATCGCCGACGGTGGGCTCCAGTTCTCCGGTGACGTGGCCAAGGCCATCGCCGCCGGCGCGGATGTCGTGATGATCGGCAGCTTGCTCGCCGGGGTCGACGAGTCGCCCGGCGAGGTCGTCTTCCACCAGGGCGAGCGGTTCAAGGAGTACCGGGGCATGGGGTCGATGGGCGCCATGAAGGCCCGTTCGTACTCCAAGGACCGCTACTTCCAGGGCGACGTCACCGAGGCCGAGAAGCTGGTGCCCGAGGGCATCGAGGGGCGGGTCGCCTACAAGGGCCCGGTGGCCAACGTCGTCTACCAGCTCATCGGCGGTCTCCGGGCGGCCATGGGCTACTGCGGCACCCCGACCGTGCCCGAGCTCAAGGAGCGGGCCCGCTTCGTGCGCATCACCGGCGCCGGGCTCCGCGAGAGCCACCCCCACGACGTGCAGATCACCGCCCAGTCCCCCAACTACGGCACCTGGGGCTGACGCCTCGAACCGGTCGCGATCCCTGTCCCGAGAGCGACGGGATCCGCGACCGGAACGACGGCCGGCTGTGCAGCCGTCGAGGATGGCGGTCGATCCGGTCCGGGCCGCGCCTGGCCCGGTCGGTACGCTCACGCTCGTGCCCGTCGACGCCCGCTGTGCGCTGGAGCGGTTGCGACGTGCCATCGACTCGGGCGAGCTCGACGTTGCCCTGGACGGTCTCGGCATCGACGTGATGGGCGCGTTCGGCAGCGCGACCCGGCCTGACGGGGAGCCCGCCGACCTCGACATCGGAGCGCGGTTCGCCGGTCGTCCGGACCTGCTCGGGCTCATCGACCTGCTGGTCGCCACCACCGGCTTCGACAAGATCGACGTCGCCGTGATCGAGGGCGAGCACCCGGTCCTCGATGCCGAGGCGCTCTGTGGGGTGCCCCTGTACGAGCGCACCCGAGGCGGGTTCGCCGAAGCGCAGATGGCAGCGCTCGGGCACCGGCGCGACACCGCCCGCTTCCGCGCCCTCGACCGGGAGCGGATGGCGCGGTGACGCCCGACCGCTTCGACGGCGACGCGGTTCTACGACGCCTGCGCCTCATCGAAGACGTGCGGGTCGACCTTGTGGCCGCGGCGATCGAGTCGGTGCTGAACCAGTTCCCGGCCTACGTCACCGCCGTCGCTCGCGTCCTGCGGGCCGAGGACCAAGGGGGCGTTCCTCGACCAGGCTGACCCCGGACCGAGCGGGCTTCCCACGCAAGCTTTGTGCGGAAGTGCGCCACGGACGACCACTTCCGCACAAAGCTCGCGAAGGCCAGGCTGATCAGGTCTTCGGCACCGGTGTCACCGCGACCCTGCCCCTCCGAGCGGCATCCTCGGCCTCAGAGGTCCGGTCGATGCGAGACCGTCGGAGCGCGGCGTCGAGGCGGATGTCCTCTCGGGCCTGGCGGCGGCTCTCGGCGGTCATCCACCCGGCGGCCACGATGAGCACGAGGACCACGCCCCACAGCTCGCCCAGGCCCCACAGCACGCTCGCCGCAGTGCGCTGGTCCGAGGCCAGCGACGGGCCCCAGCTGCGTTCGACGGCGCCGTAGACCTCGGCACCGAGGGGCCGATCGGCACCGGCCTGCAGCGCGAGGCCGAGGATGGCGTGGAGGGGCACGGTCATCACCACCGCCAGCAGTCGCACCGCGTGGGGCGAGTGCCGGCGGGCGACGTCGACGCCGAGCACCGACCAGCAGAACAAGAAGCCCGAGGCGACGAAGTGCAGGTGCACGGCGGTGTGCACCAAGTCGTTGCGCAGCGACAGCTCGAACAGCGGCGTGAAGTAGAGGGCGAAGAGGCTGAGGCTGAAGAGCGACCAAGCCACGAGGGGGTGGGTCGCCACCCGTGCGACGGGGTGGTTGAGGAGGCGCAGCAGGGCGACGTGGCCGGGGCGGAACAGGCCCTGGAGGGCCAGGGTGACCGGAGCACCGAGGGCGAGCAGGAGCGGGGCCACCATGCCGAGGCCGAGGTGCTGCACCATGTGCAGGCTGAGCAGCACGCCGTCGTAGCGGGCCAGGCCCAGCTGGGTGGCGCCGAGCAGGACGGCGACCCCCCCGCCGAAGGCGACGCCGCGGCCCACCGGCCAGGGCCGGTCGGGGTGACGGCGGCGCCGCGCCCGGACGAGGAGCCCGTAGCCACCCCCGAGCAGCAGCCCGAGCAGCAGGAAGGCGGGGTCGACCGCCGGCTCCAGCAGGGTGCCGGCCGAGGGGGCAGCGATGGCGTCCACGGTGCTCCCGACGGTACCCGCGAGGGACACCGTTCCGGCCCGACATCGGGCCGGGCGACGCGATAGGAAAGGTGCCGTGGCCGATGTCGACACCGCGGCTGATCCGGCGGCGGCCGGAGGTCACGGCCCTGACGGTCGGGGCTCCCCGACCGATGCACGGCGAACCGGAGCCGGACGCCCCTCGATCCTGGGGGTGGGCGTCGTGGTGTGGCTGTCGTCGGAGCTGATGTTCTTCGCCGGGTTGTTCGGCGCCTACTTCACGCTCCGTTCCTCCACTGCCGTCTGGCCGCCCACCGACGTGCACCTGGCCGTGGGCCGCACCGCCCTGGCCACCGCGGTCCTGGTCGCCTCCAGCGCCACCATGCACCTGGGCGTGCGGGCCGCCGAGCACGGTGACCGAAAGGGACTGGTGCGGTGGCTGGCGGTCACCGCCGTGCTCGGCACCGTCTTCCTCGCCAACCAGGTGCTCGAGTACGCCGAGCTCGAGTTCTCGATCTCGAGCCACGCCTACGGGTCGTCGTTCTACCTGATGACCGGCTTCCACGGCCTCCACGTGGCCGGCGGCATCCTCTTCATGGTCGCCACCATCGGCCTCGTCGCCGGCCGCAGTGAGGCCCCGCCCGGGCCCCCGGTGACGGTGTGCGGCTACTACTGGCACTTCGTCGACGTCGTGTGGGTCGCCATGTTCGCCACGATCTACCTGATCCAATGACCGAGCCCTCCGTCCGGACGGCCACCGCCTCGCCCCGGCGCGCCCGCCGCCTGCTACCCGTGCTGGCCTGCCTGGCCGCCACTGCGGTGGTGCTCGGGATCAGCGGCGGGTCCAGCGCCGCGGAGGAGGTCACCCCCGGACGCCAGAGCACCGCGGAACGGACGCCCGACGAGCTCGTCACCGCCGGCCGCGCCCTCTTCGCGACCGGGTGCGTGAGCTGCCACGGCGTCGACGGCCGAGGCCAGGATACCCCCGACGGCTCCCTGCGGGGCCCGACACTGGAGGAGGCGGGTGAAGCCGGCGCGTACTACCAGCTGACGACGGGGCGCATGCCGCTCGCGAACCCCGGTGACACCCCGCAGCGCAAGGAGCCGGCCTACGCCCCGGACGAGATCGATGCCCTCGTGGCCTACGTCTCGACCCTGGGCGACGGGCCCGAGCTCCCCGACGTCGACATCGCCGCCGGTGACCTGGCCGAGGGCGGCGAGCTCTACCGGAACAACTGCCAGGCCTGCCACTCGGCCACCGGGGCTGGAGGCGCCCTCAGCTACGGGCGGGCTGCACCGCCCCTGGCGGCGGCCACGCCGACCCAGGTCGGCGCGGCGATGCGCTCGGGCCCCGAACCCATGCCCCGCTTCGGTCCTGACCTCCTCGACCAGGAGGAGCTGAACAGCGTGGCTCGCTACGTGCAGTACCTCGGGGATCCCGACGACCGCGGCGGCCTCTCGCTTGGTCGCCTGGGCCCCATACCCGAGGGCTTCATGATCTGGGTGGGCGGCCTGGGGCTGCTCCTCGTCGCCGCCTACTGGATGGGCGAACGCCGTGACACGGCGGAGACGGTCGACCCGGTCCCCCCCGGTGAAAGCGACGCGGAAGGTGACCCCGGCACCGAGGGCGTCGACGCCGGCGGCAACGCTTCGCTCGCCCGGGCGGAGTCCCGAGGTCGAGAGGAGGAACCATGACCACGCCCAACTCGCAGAGCGATGCGGCCCCGGCCGAGGGTCGCGGCTGCCTCGGCTGCGAGGGCGGAGGGGGCTCGACCTCGCCGCCCCTCGACCCGGTGGCGGACCGCCGGGCTGAGCGGGCCGTGGCCTCGGGGTTCCTCGTGAGCACGGTCGGGGCCCTCGGCCTCGGCGTCGTCTACTGGCGGGGGGGCCAGCCCCAGCTCGAAGGCCTGTTCCTCGCCCTCGCCCTCGGCGGACTCGGCCTCGGGTTCATCCTCTGGTCGCGGCGCTTCATGCCCCACGAGCCGGTCGTCGAGGCCCGACACCCGATCGCGTCGACCGACGAGGAGGTCGAGGCCTTCCGCGAGGAGTTCGACCAGGGCGAGATGATCCTCACCCGGCGCAAGCTCCTGGTCCGCTCGGCCGGCGCCGCCGTGATCGCCCTCGGTGGCGCCCTGCTCTTCCCCATCCGCTCGCTGGGCCCCCGACCCGGGCGGGGGCTGAAGGAGACACCCTTCGAGAAGGGCGTCTACCTCGTCGACGCGGAGAACGAGCGGATCCGCGCCGACGACGTCAACGTCGACGGCGTGCTCACTGTGTTCCCCGAGGTGACCCCTGAGCCCGACTCGGAGGAGCCTCCCCGCCCGGCCCTGCAGGCCGACAGCCCCACCCTGCTCATCCGGCCTAGCGGGACGGTCCGGCCCCGCGACGGGCGCGACGGCTGGACCGTCGATGGGCTGGTGGCGTACTCGAAGCTCTGCACCCACGTCGGCTGCCCCGTGGGTCTCTACCAGGCCGACGAGCACCTCTTGCTCTGCCCGTGCCACCAGTCGACCTTCGACGTGCTCGACGGCGCCCGCCCCGTGTTCGGCCCCGCCACCCGTTCGCTGCCGCAGCTGCCCATCGCCGTCGACGACGAGGGCTTCGTGGTCGCCGAGGGGGACTTCTCGGGCCCCACCGGGTCGGGCTTCTGGGATCGGGACCGCTGATGGCCCGCGACCGCCTCATCACCCGCCGCCTCGCCCGCTGGGTCGACACCCGCACCGGCTCGGCCACGTTCGCCCGCACCGCTCTCGGAAAGGTCTTCCCCGACCACTGGTCGTTCCTGATCGGCGAGATCGTCCTCTACTCCTTCGTCGTCATCCTCGTCACCGGCGTGTACCTGACGTTCTTCTTCGACCCGAGCACGAACGAGGTCATCTACGACGGCAGCTACGCGCCACTGCAAGGCGTGCCCATGACCGAGGCCTACGCCTCGTCGCTCGACATCAGCTTCGACGTGCGGGCCGGGCTGGTCATGCGCCAGATCCACCACTGGGGTGCGCTGCTGTTCCTGGCGTCGATGGTGGTGCACCTCATGCGGATCTTCTTCACCGGTGCGTTCCGCCGCCCCCGCGAGCTCACCTGGATCATCGGCGTCACCCTGTTGATCCTCGCCATCTTCAACGGGTTCGCCGGCTACTCGCTGCTCGACGACCAGCTCTCGGGCACGGGTCTGCGCATTGCCTACTCGATCACGCTCTCCATCCCCCTGATCGGCACGTGGCTGGCGTCGTTCCTCTTCGGGGGCGAGTTCCCCGGTCCCGACATCATCAACCGGCTCTACATCATCCACATCCTGTTGCTGCCGGCGTTGATAATCGGTCTCATCGGGGCCCACCTCGGGCTGGTGGTGCGCAACAAGCACACGCAGTTCGGCGGGCGGGGTCGCACCGAGAAGAACGTGGTGGGCGAACCGGTGTGGCCCCGGTTCGCGTTCAAGTCGATCGGGCTCATGCTGCTCACCGCCGCGGTGCTCTCCGCGCTCGGCGGTCTGGCCCAGATCAACCCCATCTGGCTCTACGGGCCCTTCGAGCCCGCCGATGTGTCCTCGGCCTCCCAGCCCGACTGGTACATGGGCTGGCTCGACGGCGCGCTCCGCGTGTACCCGCCATGGGAGCTGCGCGCCTTCGGCTACGAGGTCCCGTCCGCGTTCTTCCCGGCGGTGCTGCTCGCCGGCATCACCTTCGGACTGCTCTACGCCTGGCCCTTCCTCGAGGCCAAGTTCACCTCCGACACCGTCGAGCACCACCTGCTCGACCGGCCCCGGAACCGCCCGGTGCGCACGTGCATGGGCGCCGCGACCCTCGCCTTCTACAGCGTGCTCACCCTGTCGGGCGCGACCGACGTGATCGCCACCACCTTCGGAACCTCGGTCAACGCCGTGCTCATCGCGGGTCGGATCGCATGCCTGGTGGTCCCGCCCGTGGTGGCCCTGGTCACCTACCGCCTGTGCCGCGAGCTGCAGCTCCGCGACGAGGACGCCGGCCTGGCGCCGCCCGAGAGGCCCCGCATCCGCTGGGAGCTGCTGCGGCTGTGGGAGTGGCCCGGTCGCCGCAAGGAGGCCAAGGCGGCCATGGCCCGCTCGCAGGCCGAGCCCACCACCGCGGTGGACTGATGGCGCCCGCCCCGCCCCCTGGCGCTGACGGGTCCGGCGACGACATCGACTCCGACGACGTTGACTCTGACGATGTGGAGGAGCTGGCCACCCGGCTCTTCACCATGGCGCGCCAGGGCGACGCCGATGTCCTCGACGCCTACGTCGCCGCCGGGGTGCCCGTCGACCTCCGCAACCAGTCCGGTGACTCGCTGGTGATGCTCGCCGCCTACCACGGCCACGCCGGCGTGGTGGAGGTGCTCCTGGCCCGGGGGGCGGATCCGGACCTCCCGAACGACAAGGGCCAGACACCCCTTGCGGGTGCGGTGTTCAAGGGAGAGGACGACGTGGTCGACGCCCTCCTCGCCGGCGGGGCGGACCCCCGGGCCGGGCAGCCGACGGCGGTCGCCACCGCCGCCATGTTCGGACGCACGGACCACCTCGAGCGCTTCGGCGAGACCCCCAGCCCCGACGACGCCTGAGCGCGCCGGGCGGGAGCGAGCCGCTACTCCTCGTCGGTGTCGTCGACCGGGGTGAGGCCCTCGGACTCGAGGCGGTCCTCGAGGTCGTCGGCCTCTTCGTGGACCTCCTCGACGGCCTCCTGGGCCGCCTCCTTGGCCTCACGGGTGCCCTCGATCATGTGCTCGGTGGTCTCGCGGTCGTTGTCACCGTTGGTCGCCATGCCCCCAGGCTACGACGACCGCCCGCCGATGCCATGGCCGAACGCCGGTGAGGCGCATCCCGGTGGACGAAGCCGCCAGATCGCGCCAGGTGACCGTGGCCGAGCTGTGGCTGGTCGACACCCCCGCCGAGGTGGTGCTGGTGCATCGCCGCTCCTCGCCCCAGATCACCACGTTCGACATCGTGGGTGAGATCGCTCGCCACGAGACCTCACCAACCCGCTGCTCGACGGCTTCACCCTGGAGCGGGACGACCTGTTCGCCTGAGCCGCACAGGCACCGACGCTCGTACCGACTCGCGACCCGCTCCTCCCGGCCCAGAACCCGGCCGACGAGGCGGAGGTGCTCGTCGACGCTGAGACCGTAGCGGTCGATCAGCACGGTCGGCGCGATCCCCGACCGCTCCTCGTCGCGCTCGCTCGGCGGTCGAGGGTGAGGGGCGTGGCTGCTCGCTGAGTTGATGCACTAGCATTTGATGTGTGCGCACCACGCTCAACCTGGACGATGACGTGCTCCTGACCGCCAGAGACCGGGCTCGTCGCGAGGGCCGCAGCATCGGCGACGTGATCTCGGAGCTCGCTCGCGAAGCACTGACCGGGCGCGCGCCCAATCCGCCCGGCGAGCAGTCCCACGGGTTCCGTCCGCTGCCGTCCCGTGGCCGCCCGGTGTCGAACGCGGTGATCGACGACCTACGGGAGGACGAGGCGGAGTGAGCCGAGCTCTGCTCGACATCAATGTCCTCCTGGCGTTGCTCGACAGCGATCATGTCGACCACGTGCTGGCGCGGGAGTGGCTCGATCGCGAGATCGAAACCGGCTGGGCGTCGTGTGCGATCACCCAGAACGGTGCCGTTCGCATCATGAGCCAGCCTCGGTATCCGAGCCCGGTGGCGCCCGCCGTGGTCGCCGAGCTGCTCGAGCACGCCTGCGCCACGCCCCACCACGAGTTCTGGCCGTGTGAGATCAGCCTGCTCAACCAACAGGTCGTCGACCGCCGCCGGTTGCACGGACCACGGCAGGTGACCGACGCGTACCTGCTGGCCCTGGCGGTGCACCGAGAGGGCCGGTTCGTGACCTTCGACCGCTCGGTGGTCATCTCGGCCGTCCCGGGCGCGGGGGTGGGATCCCTCACGGTCCTGTGATTGGTGGGCCCGCGAGCCGGGCCGCTTCAGGCTCGGTCCCAAGGTCGACTCGGGCACGCTGGTCCCGACACTTGACGCGGCGCCGTCCGCCGCTCAGAGGCGGCGGCGGCCCTGGCGGATCATCCCGGCGAGCGACCAGGCCAGCAGCACCGATGCGGGGATGAGCAGCCACCGGCCGAGCAGCAGGCCGTTGCCCACCAACACCATCGAGCCACCGATGGCGAAGGGCCAGATGCTCGCCTCGGGGAACCACACGCCGTCGTGGGG
>NZ_DATLXO010000038.1:0-29690 GCF_035575815.1 Iamia sp. | reverse complement strand
ACCGCCGGGCCCGGACCACGCCCGGCGGTGGCCCGATCGACGTCCCCGTCGTGATCGACCTCGGGTGCGGAAGCGGGGCCATCGGCCTGGCCGTCGCGGCCGAGCGCCGCACCGTCGAGGTCCACGCCGTCGACGTCGAGCCCGGCGCGATCGAGGTGACGAGAGCCAACCTGGCCGGCCTCGGGGTGGCCGGCGCGGCGGTCACTGTGCACGAGGGCTCGTGGTTCGCCCCTCTGCCCCCGCACCTGGTCGGACGGGTCGCCGTGGTGGCCTCGAACCCGCCCTACGTGGCGGCCGACGAGCCCCTGCCCCCCGAGGTCGCTGACTGGGAGCCCATTGCCGCCCTCGTCCCCGGCCCGACCGGCCTCGAGGCGGTCGAGGTCATCGTCGCCGAGGCCCCGACGTGGCTGGCCCCCGGGGGCGCGCTGGTCGTCGAGATCGGTGCCTCTCAGGGCCCGGCGGCGCGACGTCTGGCCGAGGCGGCCGGCCTCGTCGACGTGGAGGTCCGTCCCGACCTGGCCGGCCGCGAGCGGGTGCTCGTCGCCCGAGCCCCCGCGCCGTCGCCGACGCGGTGACGACCCACGCGACGGACGGCGCGGAGGCCGACCCCGGGCTCGTCGACCGGCTGTGCTCGGCCCTGCTCGCCGGGGAGCCGGTGGTGATGCCGACTGACACCGTCTACGGCCTGGCCATCCTGCCGGGGGTGCCGGGGGCGACGGCTCGCCTGTTCGCACTGAAGGACCGCCGGCCCGACACCCCGCTGGCGGTGCTCGTCGCCGATGCTGACGCGGCTCGCACCCTGTCGCGCCCCCTCGGTCCTGAGGTCGACCGGATCGTCGAGCGGCTCTGGCCCGGCGCCCTGACCCTGGTGCTGCCCCGCGCCGCCCCCGTTGCGGTGTGGGACCTCGGCGCCGACCCCCGCACGATCGGGGTCCGCTGCCCCGACCACGCCCTGGTGCGCGCCGTCGCCCGCCGGGTGGGGCCGGTCGCAACCACCAGCGCCAACCGCCACGGCGAGCCCACCCCGTCGACAGCGGCGGAGGCGGCGGCGACCCTGACGGGGCCGGTGGCGATGGTGGCCGACGGCGGTCCCCTCCGGGGCGCCGCCTCGACGGTGGTCGACGTCACCGGCCCGGGCTGGACGCTCCTGCGCGAGGGCCCGGTCGACATCGCCGCCGTGCACGCTGCGGCCCAGGGGCAGTGACATCGGTTCGCGGGCCCGTCGTCCTTGTGCGAGTCGGTCGTGCGTGGTTGGGTGAGCGGGTGCACGCGCTGAGCCGCTCCCGAGGGCGAACCGGTGAGCGAACGCTCACCGGCCGGTGTCGGTGTGCTCATCGGTTCGAGGGGGCGGGGTGCTGAGCGGCACCCGCGTCGGCGTGGCGTTCATGGTGGCCGGCGCCATCCTCATCCTCCTGGGCACCCTCGACGTGGGTCGTGACGACCTCATCCACACCGTGGCCACCACGCTCGTCGTGTTCGGGGCGGTGGTGCTGTCGGTCGCGACCGAGGGCAACGACCAGGCCGCCGACTGACGTCGACTGGCGTCGACTGACAGGGCGCACCACTTCTCATCCCGAACTGGTCACGGATCCGGGGGTTCCCGGCCCCGATGTGGCGACCAGTTCGCTCGGACCGTTGGGGCGGAGGGTCCGGCTGAAAGGGTCCGGCGGCCCTCAGGCCTCGATGTCGCGGGTGCGGCGGGCGCCGGGGTGCAGGTAGGTGTAGAGGATCAGGCCCAGGGCGGCTATGCCGATGGGCACGAACGCGTCGCCCCGCCGCGTGTAGACGGGGAAGAGGACGAACGCGGAGAGCAGCCCGGTCCAGGTCCAGAGGATCAGCACGCTGCGGCGCTGGCCGTGGCCCAGGCGCATGAGCCGGTGGTGGAGGTGGTCCTTGTCGGCGTGGGCCGGGCTCTGGCCCTTGCTGGCCCGGCGGATGATGGCCCAGAGGGTGTCGAGGAGGGGCACGCCCATGATGAAGAACGGGATCAGCGGCAGGTAGAAGAAGAACACCTGACCGCTGAAGGGGTTCGAGCTCTGCCCGCCGACGAGCATCGTCGAGCCGGCCAGGATCACCCCGAGCATCAGGGCCCCGCCGTCGCCCATGAAGATGCGGGCGGGATGGAAGTTGTAGGGCAGGAACCCGATGCAGATGCCGACGACGATGATGGCGAGCAGCGGGCTGGGGTTGTCGGGCCGGATCACCTCGACGTCGACGCCGGCCAGTCGGTGACCGTAGAGGAAGAAGGCCCCGGCGGCGATGGCGACGATCCCGGCGGCCAGGCCGTCGAGGCCGTCGATGAAGTTGGTCGCGTTGGCCATCATCAGCACCCAGATCACCGTCACGAGGGGAGCCAGGTCCGACGAGAGCAGCACGTCGCCCGCGAACGGCACCCGCAGCACGGCCATGGCCGCGCCGAAGAAGTACAGCGCCGTGCCCGCCAGCACCAGCCCCGACATCTTCGCCGGCGGCGAGACCGGCCGGGCGTCGTCGACGGTGCCGATGGCACACGCGAAGGAGGCACCGAGGGCGACGCCGATCGCCGCCCGAGGGGCGTCGAAGATCTCGGCGAAGGCCTCGAGGCGCCATGCCACCAGCAGCGCGCCGAGGAAGCCGATCAACATGGCCACCCCGCCGAAGTAGGGGGTGGGGATCTTGTGGACCCGGCGCTCGTCGGGCTGGGCCATCACCCCGACCCGCCTCGACACCCACCCGGCGACGGGCGTCAGGACGAGGGTGAGACCGAAGGCGACGGCGAACACGGTGCCGTAGGCGGCCGTCGACGGCATCACCGCCGCCCGGTGGCGGGGGTGGGCACTGGAGGCTGAGGGTCCCGCATCGCGCTCGACGCTACTGCGGGGCTCGGCCTCAGCCGGGGCGTCCGGCGTCGGTGGCGACTCCCCTCCTGTGGGCAGGATTCCCCACCGGGCGTGGATCGGGCACTCAGAACGGGCGGGTTGGGGTGTCAGGCCTCCAGGCCCGGGTACGGCGCGAACCGCGAGCAGAGCTCGCGGACCTCGGCCCGCACCGAGGCGAGCACCGCAGCGTCGCCGCGCCGGGTGAGCACGCGGTGGATCAGGTCGCCGATGGTGGCCATCTCGGCGACGCCCATGCCCTGGGTGGTCACCGCGGGGGTGCCGATGCGCAGCCCGCTGGTGATGTACGGCGGCCGGGGGTCGTCGGGCACCGTGTTCTCGTTGAGGCTGATGCCGGCGGTGTCGAGGGCCAGGCGGGCCTTCTTGCCCGAGAGCTCCGGATCGACGCTGCGGAGGTCGACGAGCATGAGGTGGTTGTCGGTGCCGCCCGAGACCAGCCGGAGGCCGTGGCCGCCGAGGCGCTCGGCCAGGGCGGCGGCGTTGGCCACGACCGCCTGCGAGTAGCCGGCGAAGGACGGGTCGGCAGCCTCGGCGAAGGCGAGGGCCTTGGCCGCGATGACGTGGTCGAGGGGTCCGCCTTGGAACCCGGGGAACACCGCCTTGTCGACCGCCGCGGCGTGCTCGGCCCGGCTGAGGATGCAGCCGCCTCGGGGGCCGCGCAGCGTCTTGTGGGTGGTGAAGGTGACGACGTCCGCGTGGGGCACGGGGTTGGGGTGGACGCCGCCGGCGATCAGCCCGGCGATGTGGGCGGCGTCGAACATGAAGAGGGCGCCGACCTCGTCCGCGATCTCACGGAACGGCACCGGGTCGATGATCCGCGGATACGCGGTGGCGCCGGCCACGATGATCTTGGGCTGGTGCTCCTTGGCCAGAGCCCGGACCTGGTCGAAGTCGATCCGCTCGTCCGACGCGGTGACGCCGTAGGAGACGAAGTGGTACAGGATGCCGCTGGCGTTGACCGGTGAGCCGTGGGTGAGGTGGCCGCCCTGGTCGAGGCGCAGGCCGAGGACGGTGTCGCCCGGCGCCAGCATCGCCAGGTAGACGGCCATGTTGGCGTTGGCCCCCGAGTGGGGCTGCACGTTGGCGTGCTCGGCGCCGAAGAGCTCCTTGGCCCGTTCGCGCGCCATCTCCTCGGCCCGGTCGATGACCTCGTTGCCGCCGTAGTAGCGCTTGCCCGGATACCCCTCGCTGTACTTGTTGGTGAGCACCGACCCGGTGGCCCGCAGCACCGCCGGCGAGGCGAAGTTCTCCGACGCGATGAGCTGGAGGGTCGAGTTCTGGCGGTCGATCTCGTCGCCGATGATCGAGAACAGCTCGGTGTCGTCGACGTGGGGCCAGGACATGGGTCTCCTCGGGGTTCGGTGTCGGCGCAGCCGATGCCGTCAGGGGGTCGCATCGTGTCGGCGGAGTCGACGTTCTCAGGGTGGTGGGTGGGGTCGGCGGACGTGGGTGGGGTCGGAGGACGTGGATCAGGTGGGGGAGCCTGCGCCCCGGGCGCGGGCGGTGGCGCCGGGAGCGAGGCGGTCGATCAGGGCATCTTGGGCCGCGGGGTCGGCGGCCAGCGAGGCGATCTCGGCGAGCTGCTCGACACGGCGCACGTGGCGGGCGCCCTCGAAGTCGGTGGTGAGCCAGAGGGACACGATCTCCTCGGCCAGGCCGGTGCCCACGATCCGCCCGCCGAGGGCCAGCACGTTGGCGTCGTTGTGCCGGCGGCTCATGCGGGCGGTGTAGAGGTCGTTGCCCAACGCGGCCCGCACCCCGCGCACGGCGTTGGCGGCCAGGTGCTCGCCCTGGCCCGAGCCACCCACGACGATGCCGCGATCGACGGCGCCCGAGCTCACGGCCCGGGCCACCGCCGCGCAGTAGGCGGGGTAGTCGACCGACGCCTCGGAGTCGGTGCCGGCATCGACGACGTCGTGGCCGAGAGCGGTCATGAACGGCACCAGGTGGGCCTTGAGGGGGTAGCCGGCGTGGTCGGAGCCGAGGGCGATGCGCATCAGGGCGAGTCTGCCCGAGCGGGCCCACCGACCGGGAAGGCGAGGGCGACGAAGCGGTCGACGAGGTCCTCGATCTCCACCGCGCACCGCTCGTAGAACCGTCGCGACCGGCCCATCGGATCGGCGACGTCGTCGGCGGGGTCGTCGCCCATGAGGTCGCGGGCCCGCCGACCCAACCCCAGACGCCCGATCCAGGCCTCGACCGACTCGCTCCCGTCCTGACCGTCGATGAGGCGGGGACCGACCACCTCGGCTCGCCGCACCAGCTCGCGCAGGGTGAAGGTCCGGGCGATGGCGTCGGGCTCCAGCACGACCGCCTCGCGGACGTGTTGGCGGGTCATGCCGATCAGCAGGTCCGCGGTCGCCACCTGTCCCGGGGTGAGGGGGACGCTGCGGTGCGCCCCCAGGTCGAGACCCCGGCGGCCCATCGCTCGCATGCTCCCTTCCGACGCGGGGGCACCCTCGCTGATGAGGCCGGCCGAACCGACGCGGGCCTCGACGCCGAGGCGGGTCAGGCGGTCGCGGAGCAGGGCCTGCCCCATCGGCGAGCGGCATTGGTTCCCGGTGCAGATCACGAGGACGTCGATGGTCGGATTGTAGTGACCCTCGGGGCCGCCCCTACCGTTGCGACTCGCTCCTGACCGGCCGGTCAAGCGCCGCCCTCTTGCCGGAGGCCACCCATGCCCGCCCCCGTCGCCCGAACGCTCGACCCGCGCCTTCCCGTCCTGGTGGGCGTGGGTCAGCTGAACATCCGGGTCGACCGGGGCGAGGCGCCGGCCGAGCCCACCGAGATGCTGGCTCGCGCCGCGCGCCAGGCCGCCGCCGACACCGGTGTGGCCGACCCCGGCGCCCTGCTGGCCGGGCTCGACACGGTGGGCGTGGTCGACATCCTCTCCTGGCGCTACCGGGACCCTGCGGCCCTCGTCGCCGCTGCGCTCGGGGCCGATCCGGACCGGCGCTGGGCGACCGTGGCCGGCGGCAACTACCCCCAGACGCTGCTCAGCCGGGCCGCGACCGACATCGCCGCCGGGCGGGCGGACTTGGTGCTGATCGGCGGGGCCGAGGCGTGGCGGACCCGCACCGCGGCCCGGGCCTCGTCGAGCGACCTCGGCTGGACGGTCCAGGACGAGGGGGCCGCGCCGACCGACCGGTTCGGCGACGACACCCCCCTCGCGGCGCCCGACGAGATCGCCCGCGGCCTCTTCCTGCCCGTCGCCCTCTACCCGATCTTCGAGAGCGCCCTGCGGGCTGCCGCCGGCCGCACCCAGGCCGAGCACCAGCGGGTCGTCTCCGAGCTGTGGGCCGCCTTCAGCGAGGTGGCGGCGGCCAACCCGCACGCCTGGATCCGCGACGTCCGCAGCGCGGAGGAGATCCGCACCGTGGGGTCGGGCAACCGGATGATCGGGCACCCGTACCCGAAGGTGATGAACTCCAACAACAGCGTGGAGCAGTCCGCCGCGCTGGTGCTGTGCTCGGTCGAGCGGGCCCTCGACCTGGGGGTGCCGACCGACCGCTGGGTGTTCCCCTGGTCCGGCACCGACGCCCACGACACCTGGTGGGTGGGCAACCGGGTGTCGCTGCACCGCTCGCCGGCCATCGGCATCGCCGGGACCAAGGCGCTCTCCCTCGCCGGGGTCGGCATCGACGACCTGGCGCACGTCGACGTGTACTCCTGCTTCCCCTCGGCGGTGCAGGTCGCGGTGGACGAGCTGGGCCTCGGCTACGACCGTCCGCTCACCGTCACCGGCGGGCTGAGCTTCGCCGGCGGCCCGTGGAACAACTACGTCTCGCACTCCATCGCCACCATGGCCGATACGCTCCGGGCCGACGCCGGGGCGGTGGGGTTCGTCACCGCCAACGGCGGCTTCCTCACCAAGCACGCCTTCGGCGTGTACTCGACGAGTCCGCCGTCAAGGGGCCGCTTCGCCCACCGCGACTGCCAGGCCGAGGTCGACGACGTGGGCTCCGTCCCGCTGGTCACTGACTGGGAGGGGGCCGTGCGCATCGAGGGTGCGACGGTGATGCACGACCGCGACGGTGCCCCGGAGAAGGCGTTCATCGCGACCCGCACGCCCGATCGTCACCGGGCCTGGTGCACCAGCACCGCGGAGGACGTCATGAGCCTCATCACCGACGACGAGCCCGTCGGCCTGGCCGCCCACCGCGCCGCCGACGGCACCCTGACCCTCTGACCGACCCCCCGCCGATCGAACTGGGGCACGAAGGGGTCGCCGGGACGGCCGCCGGGTGCCCCAGGACCAGGCGCCGTTCCGAGGTCGTCGGCCGGCAGGGGGGCGTAGGGTCGGCGCGGCGACCTCGCCGGCGCGAGGATGTCCGGCACGTCGCCGGGCCCCGGCGCGCTGCCGCAGCGTGAGGTTTGCAGACGATGAGCGGTGCCCCCTAGATTGCGCCTGAGTTCACAAGCGTTGCCGACCGAGGCCACGCCTGCCTTTGCAAGGTGCCTGAGTGTTCGACCTGCGAGTCAAGCAAGACCTCAACAGAGGGTTCTCCGACGCCCTCGGCCGCGGCGTCGACCTCGCCCTCACCCCGGTCGTGTTCGGCCTCATCGGGTGGCTGATCGACCGGGTCGCCGGCACCAGCCCGGTCTTCACGATCATCGTGGCGACCCTCGGCATGCTCGGCACCGGGCTCAAGATCAAGCTCGGCTACGACAAGCAGATGACGGCCTACGACGGCGATTCCACCACCCGCCGCCGTGAGGTCGAGCCGAGCCGACCCGCCCGCGGAGCCCGACCGTGAGCAGCGCCGCCCCCGCCTCGCCGGCCTTCACCGGCCGCGACCTGGGCCCCGCCCCGGAGCCGGAGATCATCCGTGACCTCGTGCGCCGGGGCCTCATGGCCACCCCTGTCGTCCTGTTGGTCGGTGCCGTCGGGTGGGGCTGGGCCGGACTGGCCTCGGTCGCCATCGCCATGGCCCTCGTGCTGGTCAACTTCACCGCCGCCGCCGCTCTGCAGAGCTGGGCCGCCCGCATCAGCTACGGACTGGTCGCCGGCGTCGCCCTCTTCGGCTTCCTCATCCGCCTCGCGATCATCTCGGCCGTGGTGCTGCTCATCGGCGATCAGCCGTGGGTCGCCCCGGTGCCCCTCGGCGTGACCCTCGTGGTCGGCCACCTGGGGCTCCTCGCGTGGGAGTCCCGCTACGTGTCTGCATCCCTGGCCTTCCCCGGCCTCAAGCCCGACCCCGTGAAGGAGTAGCGCCGAGTGTTCGCGCTGACGTTCCCCCCCCTCGGTCACATCGTCGATTGGCCCGGCTTCGCCGGCACCGAGGGCCAGCTCTATGAGATCAACAAGGTCGTGCTGGTGTACGCCTTCGGCGTCGCGCTGACGCTGCTGGTGTTCATCCTCGGCAACAAGAAGCAGCTGGTGCCGTCCGGCGCGCAGAACCTGGCCGAGATCTCCGTCGAGTTCATCGAGGAGCAGATCGTCGCGCCGACCATCGGCACCGACCTGAAGGGCAAGGGCTGGGCGCCGTTCATGCTCTCGCTCTTCTTCTTCATCTTCTTCACCAACATCTTCGAGGTCATCCCGTTCATCCAGATGCCGGCCAGCGCCCGCATCGCCCTGCCGATGCTCCTGGCCCTCACCTGCTACGTGATCTACCACGGGGCCGGGTTCAAGGAGCACGGGCCGGGCTACATCAAGCACGCCCTCGTGCCTCCGGGCGTGCCGGTTGCCCTGCTGCTGCTCGTGGTGCCCATCGAGTTCGTCTCGAAGTTCTTGGTGCAGCCCTTCTCCCACACCGTGCGTCTCTTCGCCAACCTCCTGGCCGGCCACATCCTGCTCGTGACCTTCGCGGTGCTCAGCGCCGCGCTGTGGAACGCCAGCTGGACGGTCGTGTTCCTTCCCCTCCCGGCCTTCGCGATGGTCTTCTTCGTCGCCTTCGAGGTCCTCGTCTCGTTCCTGCAGGCCTACGTGTTCACGCTGCTCGCCGGCGTGTACATCGGCTCGGCTGTCAGCCACGAGCACTGATCCACGTCCTCCGACCCCACCCACCGCCCTAGCGGAGCCGGCTCCGCCGACCCGCCCACGTCCTCCTCGATCCCAACCCTGAACCCACCAGACAGAGAAAGGTTCTGACGAACCATGCTCCTCGCAGAGATCACCGACACCGGCCTGGCGGCCCTGACCTACGGCCTCGGCGCCATCGGCCCGGGCATCGGCATCGGCTACCTCGTCGGCCAGTCCGTCCAGGCCATGGCCCGCCAGCCCGAGGCCGCCGGCATGGTGCGCACCACCATGTTCCTCGGCATCGCCTTCGTGGAGGCTCTGGCCCTCATCGGCTTCGTGGTCTTCTTCCTCGGCCAGGGTTGAGGGCCATGTCCACGATGCGACGACGCACTGGCCTCGCGGCCACCGCCATCGCCCTGATCCTCGGTGCCTTCTTCCTCGCCGCCACGCCTGCGGGCGCGGCCGGTGAGAGCGAAGGGGCCTGCTTCATCGAAGCCGTCGAGGAGGCCGAGGCCTCCGGCCTCGAGGGCACCGAGCTCGAAGAGGCCGTCGAGGAAGACGTGCTGTCCTGCACCCAGGCTCCCAGCCCGATCCTCCCCGAGCTCAACGAGATCATCTGGGGCGCCTTCGGCTTCTTGATCGTGTTCGGGTTCCTGTTCTGGAAGGGCTACCCGGCCATCAAGTCCGGGATGAACAACCGCACCGAGAAGATCCGCTCCGACATCGAGGGGGCCGAGGCCTCCCGGGCCGAGGCCGATCAGGTCTTGGCGGACTACAACGCCAAGCTGGCCGAGGCCAAGCAGGAATCGGCCCGGATGCTCGAGGAGGCCCGCCAGGAGGCCGACCGCGTGCGCGGCGAGCGCGTCGCGGCCATCGAGCCCGAGCTGGTCGAGATGCGCCAGCGGGCCGAGTCCGATGCCACCGCCACGCGGGCCCAGGCCCTCTCGGACCTGCGCGGCGAGGTGACGAGCCTCGCCCTCGGCGCGGCCGAGCGCGTCGTCGAGCGCAACCTCGACGACGCCACCAACCGCGCCCTGATCGATGCCTACATCGACCAGGTGGGGGCGTCGCGGTCATGAGCACCGACCGCATCGGCGCCTACGCGGCGGCGTTCTTCGCCGTCGCCGCGGCCGAGGACCCGTTGCACGAGGTGGAGGACGAGCTCTTCCGCGTCGCCCGGGTGATCGAGGGCAACGAGGAGCTGCTCGCCACGTTGTCGGACCCGCACATGGAACCTGCTCGCCGCCAGCAGGTCGTCGTCGACCTGCTGGGCGGCAGGGCTCAGCCGGCCACCGTGAACCTGGTGGGTCTGGTGGTCGGCAACGGCCGGGTCCGTGATCTGCCCGCGATCGTCGATGCCCTCGGTGCCCTGGGGGCCGCCTCGCGGGAGTCGGCTCTCGCCGAGGTCCGCTCCACCGTCGCCCTCACCGACGAGCAGGTGGCTCGCCTGGCCGATGCCCTCGGCCACGCCACCGGCAAGAACGTCGAGGTGCGGGTCATCGTCGACCCGACCGTCCAGGGCGGCATCGTCGCCCAGGTGGGCGACACCGTCATCGACGGCTCCGTCCGTCGCCGCATGGAGCAGCTCCGCGCTGCGCTCTGATCTGTCCGTCACCTAAAGACCGCCTTCCACCGGTGTCCACGTCCACCGACCACACCCGCCGCCCTAGCAGTGTCGGCTCCGCCGGCACCATCTCCAGCAGTCCGAACCCCAGGAAGCGAGCCGATGGCTGAGCTCACGATCACCACCGAAGACATCACCGCCGCCCTCCGCAAGAGCCTCGAGGGCTTCACGCCCGACGTGGCCGCGGCCCAGGTCGGGCGCGTGCTCGAGGTCGGCGACGGCATCGCCCGCGTCGGCGGTCTCCCGGACTGCGCCGTGAACGAGATGCTGCGCTTCGCGGATGGCACCATCGGCCTCGCCCTCAACCTCGACGAGGAGTCGATCGGGGCCGTGGTCCTCGGCGACGTCGACCACATCGCGGAAGGTCAGGCGGTGCAGGCCACCGGCGAGATCCTCTCTGTGCCCTGTGGCGACGGTCTCCTCGGCCGGGTCGTCAACACCCTGGGCGAGCCGGTCGACGGCAAGGGCCCGCTGACCAACGTCAGCACCCGCCGCATGGAGGTCCAGGCGCCGGGCATCATCGGCCGCAAGCCGGTGCACGAGCCGCTGCAGACCGGCATCAAGTCGATCGACTCGATGACACCCATCGGGCGGGGCCAGCGCGAGCTGATCATCGGCGACCGCAAGACGGGCAAGACCTCCGTCGCCATCGACACGATCATCAACCAGAAGGGCCTGGGAGTGAACTGCGTCTACGTGGCCATCGGCCAGAAGGCGTCGACCGTCGCCCAGACCGTGGCCACCCTCGAGCAGTTCGGGGCCATGGAGTACACCGTCGTGGTCGTCTCCCCAGCCTCGGACCCCGCGCCCTACAAGTACCTCGCCCCCTACGCCGGGTGCGCCATGGGCCAGCACTGGATGGAGAACGGCAAGCACGCCCTCGCCGTCTACGACGACCTCTCGAAGCAGGCTGAGGCGTACCGGTCGGTGTCGCTGCTGCTGCGCCGCCCGCCCGGGCGCGAGGCCTACCCCGGCGACGTCTTCTACCTGCACAGCCGGCTCCTCGAGCGCTCGGCCAAGCTGAGCGACGAGAACGGCGCCGGGTCGATGACCGCCCTTCCGATCATCGAGACCAAGGCCGGCGACATCTCGGCCTACATCCCGACCAACGTGATCTCCATCACCGACGGCCAGATCTTCCTCGAGGACGACCTGTTCAAGTCGGGCTTCCGCCCGGCGGTCAACGTCGGGCAGTCGGTGTCCCGCGTGGGCAGCGCGGCCCAGATCAAGGCCATGAAGACCGCAGTGGGAACCCTCAAGGGTGACCTGGCGCAGTTCCGCGAGCTGGAGTCCTTCGCCTCCATCGGCTCGGACCTCGACGCCGTGTCGCAGGCCACCCTCGATCGGGGCTACCGCCTGACCGAGCTGCTCAAGCAGGGCCTCAACTCGCCGTTGGCGGTCGAGGAGCAGGTGGTCGTCCTCTACGCCGGCACCCGCGGTCACCTCGACGGCATCGCCGTGACCGACGTGAAGCGCTTCGAGGCCGAGATCCTGGATGCCTTCCGCAGCAGTCACGCCGGGCTGCTTCGAGACATCCGCGACACCGGCAAGGTCGACGAGGCGGCTCTCGAGGCCGCCCTCGCCGGCTTCGTCGACGGCTTCGAGCCCACCGACGGAACCGGTCCCGAGCCGGAGCCGACCGATCAGGGCGACGCCGCCGTCGGCCAGGCCGGCGGCCGTCGCGAAGGCATCCTGCCCGAAGAGGAGATCACCCGGGCCGACGAGGGCGAGGGGGCGTAGCACCGTGGCCGGAGGCCAGGAACGGATCCTGCGACGCCGCATCAAGAGCGTCCAGTCCACCAAGAAGATCACGCGCGCCATGGAGCTCATCGCCGCCACCCGGGTCGCCAAGGCCCAGCAGCGCGCCGCCGCGGCGCGGCCCTACAGCGAGGAGCTGACCTCGGTCATCCAGCACCTGGCCGAGAACGGTGGCATCACCGACAGCCCGCTGCTGAAGCCGGCCGAGGAGGTCCGGAAGGTCGCGTTCGTGGTGATCGCCTCGGATCGCGGCCTCGCCGGTGGCTACAACACGGCGGTCATCCGCGCCGCCGAGCGCGAGCTGCAGGCCCGCCAGCTCGAGGGCGCGGACTACGCGCTGATCCTCGTCGGGCGCAAGGCCGACGGCTACTTCCGCTACCGCAACTACCGGATCGAGCGCTCCTTCGAGGGCATCAGCGACGCTCCGACCTACGCCGATGCGGCCGAGGTCGGCGACCTCGTCACCGAGCTCTACACCTCCGACGCCGTGCAGGAGGTCGTGCTCGTCTTCACGCGGTTCGTGTCCCTCGGCCAGCAGCAGGTGTCGGTGCGGCGGTTCATGCCCCTCACCGGTGTGGGCCGGGAGGGCTCCGACGAGGCTCGGGCCCAGGCCGCCTATGAGTTCGAGCCCGCGCCGGGCCCGATCCTCGAGTCGTTGCTGCCCCGCTACGTCACCGCCCGGCTCTACGCCGCCCTGCTCGACTCGGCGGCCTCGGAGCACGCCAGCCGCCAGCGGGCCATGAAGGCGGCCACCGACAACGCCCAGGACCTCATCACCAAGCTGTCGCGGGTCATGAACCGGGCCCGCCAGGACGCCATCACCACCGAGATCACCGAGATCGTCGGCGGCGCCGAAGCCTTGCACCAGGCGAGCGGTGGCCGCAACGAGGACCTCCTCATCGACAACGTGTTCCCCGAGGACCTGTTCGCCCACGCGGTCCGCACACCGCCCCGTCCGCATCACCTCAGCGCAGGAGACAAGCCGTGAGCACCACCAACGAGCCCGACACCCGGACCCAGGACGGGCGCGTCGTCACCGTCGCCGGTCCCGTGGTCGACGTGGAGTTCCCCGCCGACGCCATGCCGGAGATCAACTCGTGTCTCAGCATGATGATCGAGCTCGAGGGCGTCACCACCGAGGTGCGGGCCGAGGTGGCCCAGCAGATCGGTGACAACCGGGTGCGGGCCATCTGCCTGAAGCCATCCGACGGCCTCCGCCGGGGCTCGGCCGTGCACAACACCGGCGCCGGCATCACCGTGCCCGTCGGCGACAAGGTGCTGGGCCACATCTTCAACGTCATCGGCGAGCCCCTCGACATCACCTCCGAGGAGCTCGGCGAGGTCGCCGACCGGTGGGAGATCCACCGCCCGGCGCCCGACTTCGACGCCCTCGAGCCGTCGGCGCGGGTCTTTGAGACCGGCATCAAGGTCATCGACCTGCTGACCCCCTACAAGGAGGGCGGCAAGATCGGCCTCTTCGGCGGCGCCGGCGTGGGCAAGACGGTGCTCATCACCGAGATGATCCGCCGCGTGGCCCAGAACCACGGCGGCGTGTCGGTCTTCGCCGGTGTGGGCGAGCGCACCCGTGAGGGCACCGACCTGTTCCTCGAGATGGAGGAGTCCGGCGTCCTCGAGAAGGCCGCTCTGTGCTTCGGCCAGATGGACGAGCCGCCCGGCGTGCGCCTCCGCGTCGCCCTCTCGGCGCTCACCATGGCCGAGTACTTCCGCGACGTGCAGCAGCAAGACGTGCTGCTCTTCGTCGACAACATCTACCGCTTCACCCAGGCCGGCTCCGAGGTGTCGACCCTGCTGGGCCGCATGCCCTCGGCCGTGGGCTACCAGCCCACCCTGGCCGATGAGATGGGCGTCCTCCAGGAGCGCATCACCTCGACCCGGGGCCGCTCGATCACCTCGCTGCAGGCCGTGTACGTGCCCGCCGATGACTACACCGACCCCGCCCCGTTCACCAGCTTCACCCACTTCGACGGCACCACCGAGCTGTCTCGCGACATCGCCGCGCTCGGCATCTATCCCGCGGTGGATCCGCTGGCGTCGACCTCGACGATCCTCTCGCCCGAGGTCGTCGGCCAGCGGCACTACGACATCGCCCGAAGCGTGCAGCAGGTGCTGCAGCGCTACCGGGAGCTGCAGGACATCATCGCCATCCTCGGCATGGACGAGCTCTCCGAGGAGGACCGGGTCACCGTCGACCGGGCCCGCAAGGTGCAGCGCTTCTTGTCCCAGCCCATGTACGTGGCCGAGGTGTTCACCGGTCTAGAGGGCGTCACCACGCCGGTCGAAGAGACGGTCGACTCCTTCGAGGCGCTCCTCGAGGGTGACCTCGACGACCTGCCTGAGCAGGCGTTCCTGAACGTCGGCGGCGCGGACTCGGCCCGGGCCAAGGCGGCCGAGCTGCGCAAGTCCGCGGCGGGGTGATGTCGTGACCCTCCAGGTCCAGGTCGTGTCCCCCGAGCAGGTGCTGTGGTCCGGTGAGGCCGAGCGCGTCATCACCCGCACCCTCGAGGACGGCGACGTCGCCTTCCTCAGCGGCCACACGCCGTTCATGGGCGCTCTCGGCGAGGGCGTGACCGAGATCCTCCAGGAGGGGGGCACGGTCGTGCGCGTGGCGGTTCACCGGGGTTTCGTCGAGGTGAGCGACGACCGCGTGTCGGTGCTCTCCGACACCGCTGAGCTGGCCACCGGCATCGACGTGGCCCGGGCCGAGGCGGCCCGGTCCCGCGCCGAGACCGCTCTGCGCGACGGCGACGACGAGGCGGCGCTCGAGGCCCTCCGAAGGGCCGACATCCGCCTGCGCGCCGCCCGCTCAGACCGCCACACCTGATCTCCGATCGCGGTCGAAAGATTTTCCCGACCGCGTGGGTTTGGGGCTGCAGGGGGCCGGGGATACCAGCGCACGTTCCGGTCTTGAGCGTCGGAGGCCCCCCCGCCGACCCTCACACCAAAGATCGTGAACACCCACCCGCACCGAACCCGCCGGCCCTCCCCCCCGCCGGCGGGTTTGGCGCGCCTGGGACCGGCGCCAAAGCGACGACTGGGCCGCGGTGCGGTGCCGTCACGACCTGCTGATCTTGGCTTCTCAGCTCAGAGCAGGGCTCGGATCCGCTCCGGGGGCCGGCCGATCACGGCGCGGCCGTGGCGCACCACGATCGGACGCTCGAGCAGGATCGGGTTGCCGACGATGGCGTCGAGCAGCTCGTCGCCATCCGCGTCGGCCAGGCCGAGCTGGGTGTAGGCGTCCTCGCCGGTGCGCATCACCGCCCGGGGGTCGTCAAACCCCAGGGCGACGAGCAGGGCATCGAGCTCGGCGCGCGTCGGCGGCTCCTTCAGGTACTCGCGCACCTCGATGTCGAGGCCGGCCTCTTCGAGCAGGACCTTGGCTTGTCGGGACTTCGAGCAACGGGCGTTGTGCCAGATGGTGGCGTCCGGCATGGGTTCTCCGGGAGGGTGGGGGCCGCAGGACGGCGTGTGAGGACGGGGGGACGAGACGGCGGGCCGGGCTCAGCCGTAGTCCACCGAGCTGAACTCCCGTAGCTTCTGGGTGTGGTGGCGAGCGTCGATGCGCCTCACGGTCCCCGACTTCGACCGCATCACCATCGACTCGGTGGTGGCGCCCCGGGCGTCGTAGTGCACGCCCTTGAGCACCTCGCCGTCGGTGATGCCGGTCGCTGCGAAGAAGCAGTTGTCCCCCTGTACCAGGTCGTCGGTGCCCAGGACCCGGTCGAGGTCGTAGCCCGCGTCGAGCGCGGCGCCGCGCTCGTCGTCGTCCCGGGTCCACAGGCGACCTTGGATCTCGCCGCCCATGCACTTCATGGCCGCCGCGGCGAGCACGCCCTCGGGGGTACCGCCGATGCCGATGAGGATGTCGGCACCGGCCTCGGGCACCGCAGTCGACACCGCGCCGATGACGTCGCCGTCCTGGATCAGGCGGATCCGGGCCCCGGCGGCCCGGATCTCGGAGATGAGGTCGGTGTGGCGAGGCCGGTCGAGGACCACGGCGGTCACGTCGCGGACCGATCCGCCCTTGGCCTTGGCCACGGCGCGGAGGTTGTCGGCCACAGGGGCAGCGACATCGACGAGGCCGGCGGCCTCGGGTCCGACGGCCAGCTTCTCCATGTACACGCAGGGGCCAGGGTTGAACATGGTGCCCCGCTCGGACACCGCGATGACGGCGATGGCCCCGCCGCGGCCCAGGGCGGTGAGCGTGGTGCCCTCGACCGGGTCGACGGCGATGTCGGTCTGGGGGAGCGAGCCGTCACCGATGCGCTCGCCGTTGTAGAGCATGGGGGCCTCGTCCTTCTCGCCCTCCCCGATGACGACGATGCCGTCCATCGAGATGGAGTCGAGCACGATGCGCATGGCGTCGACCGCGGCGCCGTCGGCCCCGTTCTTGTCGCCCCGTCCCATCCAGCGCGAGGCCGCCATGGCGGCGGCCTCGGTGACCCGTACCAGCTCCATGGCCAGGTTGCGGTCCGGTACCTGCTTCTCGGGCGTCATGGCGACCGACAGTAGTGGGCGCGCCTATGAGCACCCGGGGTGAGGGCCCCGGCCTGACCGGGTGTCCTTGTCGGAACCGACGGGTACCACGCCCACCGCATGCGCACTTCCCCCTCGCCCATGCGGCTCGCCCGTGCTCGGCGCGCGGCCGCACTGCTCTTCGCCACCTCCCTCGCCTTGGCCGAAGCAAGCTGCGGCGACGATGGCGGCGACGACGAAACCGCTCCTCCGTCCACCACGGCGCCGGAGACCATCGACACTGAGACCACGGAGCCCGGTGGTGACGACGAGGGGGACGATGGCGGGGAGAGCGGGGGTGGTGACACCACCTCGACGACGGCGGACGGATCGGCGACCACGACGACCGAGGCCGGGTCCTCGCCGTCGCCCCCCACAACCGTCGCCGGCGATGACGTCGATGTGTTGTCGATCGAGGAGGCGACGGCCTAGCTCCAGGCGCTGATGGGCCGGTACCGGGCCGGGCTCGACGCGATCCGGGCCCGCAACGCCCTCGACGAGCGCGCGCTGCAGAGCCTCACCGCGGCGTTCACCGCCCCGCAGGCCCAGCACGAGCTCGAGGGGCTCCGACAGCTGGGCGGCGTGGAGGCCATTCGCCCGGACGCGGCGACGCCTTCGGTCCCGGGTGTCGAGCTGCTCGACGCCACGCGACCTGCGCCTCGGGCACGGCGGAGGTGACCAGTGTGACCGACCTGGTGAGCACAGAGGTCGACGCCCGCCCGCCGTACTACTTCCGGCTCGTGCGCGCGCCCGACGGCGCGCCCAGCCCCGGGTGGCGCATCGACTTCTTCACCTTCAGCACCGACGGGGTCCCCCTGGAGGCGGCACGATGCGGATGAGCAGGGCGATCGCGACCTTCGCGACCCTGGTGGTCGCCACGACAGGGGGCTGGTGTCGGCCGGTCCCGCCGCCGCCGCCGAGGACCACGGTGGAGAGCTGTGCGCAGAGTCGTCCTCGAACGTCGGCTGCGGTGGGTCGGAGGAACAAGGAGGAGGCCCGGACGGCACCGACGGCGGCGGGGGCGACGACTTCGAGGCCCATCCCCGTGGACTTCGACTACTTCTTCGACGACGACGGCGTGTCCGAGGGGTCCTCGGAGGGCTACGAGGAGGGCTGCTGGGGCATCGAGACCGTGGCCGAGGGCCAGGGCGGTACCTGGGAGGAAGCTGCGGCTGAGCAGGCGTCGCAGGGCGAGAACGGCGTGGCGTGGGGCAAACTGCGACCCGGAGGAGACGATCGATCCGGCGGAGCTCATCCGGATCATCTGGGAGCACACCGTCACCCCGCCCCCGCCCACGCCGCTCGAGGTTGAGCCGGGCAAGGCCGTCACCGGGCTGCGCTCCTACCTCGAGATCGGTGGCGAGATCTCGCACCGCCGGAGCGTGACCACGCCGATCGGTCCGGCGTCGTTCGTGATGACGCCGCGCTACGTCGTGTCGTGGGGGGACGGCGCCTCGATCAGCACCGAGTCCCAGGGTGTGCCCTGGCCCGGCGGCCCCGAAGAGATCAGCCACGTCTACACCGACGCCGGTGGTGTGACCGTCACCGTGCAGGCCTTCTGGCGGACCACCTGGTCGCTTGCCGGACAGGGCGGCGACCTCCCGGAGCTGGCCGTCCCCACCGAGGGGTCCCTCGACCTGCCGGTCGAGGAGCACCAGGTCACCACCGACTGAGCTCGCGTGGGCAAGCGGGGTGGGCGTCGGTGGCGGCCCGGTTGCCCGGTACCTGTCGTGCTTGTATCGTTACTCTTGTGTCAGAAGTAAAGGATCATCGAGGCCGCGGTGCGAAGATCAGCTCCAAGCACCAGATCACCATCCCGGTTGCGGCCCTCCGCGCCGCGGGCGTCGAGGCCGGCGAGCGGCTCGTCGCCCGTTCCGACGGTCCGGGGCGGATCGTGCTCCAGAGGGAAGGAGACGTCCTCGGCGAGTTCGCCGGTGCGCTCACGAGTGCCTTCAGGACCGATGAGCTCGCGGCGCTGCGGGACGAATGGGACTGACCGTCCTCGACGCCGGAGTGCTGATCGGGTTCCTCGACCGCAACGACACCCACCACGAGAGCGCCCGTCGGGCCCTCGATGGGGCGCTCGACCGCAACGACCGCCTGGTGGTGCCCGCGTCCGCCCTCGCCGAGACGCTCGTCGGACCGTCGCGGCGCGGCGCCGACGCGGTGGCGACGGTCCGGCGACTGCTCGAACGGGTGCCCATCGACGTCGCGCCCCTCGATCGCGATGTCGCAACCGTGGCGGCCGCCCTACGCGCCCGCCACCGAGCCCTGAAGCTCCCCAACGCCCTGGTGATCGCCACCACGGACACGCTCGACGCCGATCTCCTGGTCACCACGGACCGCCGGTGGCCGCCGCGCAGCAGGCTCGGCCTGCGGGCCATGATCGCGAGGCTCTGACCGCCGCACGACGCCGCATAGTCAGGACCGACGGATTCCGACCGGACGTCTCGACCGCAGCGGGCGATGTCGGTCTCCTCCGGCCACGCCCAGGCCCTGCGCTGGGTCCCGGCTGCGCCCGGGCCGGTCAACGGTGGTGGGGGATCTCCTCCTCGAGGATGCTCGTGCCCGCGCCGGGCTTGCTCTCCCACTGCCAGGTCTCGTTGATCCGCAGGCGTCCGTCGGCGAGGCGCTCGATGAGGTCAGGAAGCGGTCCCGACGGGTCCATGAGCGGATGATCGCCGAGCGCAGCGCGCGTCGGAAGAAGCAATAGCGCCGACCTGAGCGTCCGCCGGCCGGCGCTCACGTTCGGCGATGGTGAGACCGTGGGGTGGGTCAGCGACAATCGGTGGAGGCGATGGCGTCCTTGATGATGGCAGCGACGAGGTCTGGTCGTTCGAGGGGAATCAGGTGCCCGGCTCCGGTGGCGACGACGAGGTCGCCCTGTGGCGCGGCACGTACCAGAGACTCCTGGAGCTCACTCCAGACCGTCTCGAGAGTCGTGCGCTCTGCTTCTGTCTTCGGCTCGGCGGGGAGCGAGTCGCCGCAGCTCGGGTCGTGGGTGATGAGCCACAGCGGCGGGGTGCGATCTGCATCGACGGCGCCGAGGCGGGCATCGAGGTCGTCGGCGAGAGCGAGCTCGTTGGTCGACAGGTGCCGGTGCGAGGCCATCAGCTGCGCCCGTCGCCTCCGCTCGGCCGGCTCCAACGTCTCCGGGCCACGTCGCGGGAACGAACCCGCCATGCGGGCCAGGAGGCCTCGGCGGGCGAGGAGCAGGAGCAGGCGCGGATGCAGGGAGCGAGCGTGAGCTCGGCGCGTGCGGTCGATCATTCCGTGCAGGCGAGCGTTGAGGTGTTCGGGCCGTGGATCGACGAGCACCAGAGCTCTGACGCGCTGGGGATGGTCATTGGCGAACGCTCGGACGAGGGGGCCGCCGAGCGAGTGCCCGACGAGGATGACTCCACCCGCGCCGTTGCCCGACTCGATGACCGATCCGAGGTCGGATAGGGCTGACGCAGCCGGCGAGGAACCCGAACCGGTGTCCGAACGGCCCAGACCCGCTCGGTCGTAGGCTACGAGGCGCCACTCCGGCAGCGCTCGCATCGTCGGTCGCCAGTCCAGCCCAGTGCAGCCACCGCCGGGTACGAACACGATCAGGGGGTCGTCGCCAGCGCACCTATCGACCGCGATTCGCCGGCCGCCACGGTCGATCCACGACTCCTCGATGTCGCCCACCGAGGCAGCGTAAGGATCGAGGCCGCACTGCGGGTGGAGCCAGGAGGGGCGGTCGTTTAGGAGCCCCCGAGCAGGCGGGCGCGAGGCTCGCGGGTGCGCGGGGCGCTCACCACCGGTGGATCTGCAGGGGGGTGTGCTCGGCGAGAGCGTTGAAGTCGGCATCCGCGTGCAGGATCGTGGCCCCTGGCATCGATGGCGACGGCGGCGATGAGGCAGTCGATCAGCTTTCGCACGGTCTGTCCGTGGCGTCGACATCGTCGGTGGAGGGCGGCGGCGTCGTCGTAGGAGACCGGTGTGGTGGGAAGCATGCTCGCTCGGGAGAGCAGCCCGCGGAGCTGAACGAGATGGGTTCGTCCCGGGCGCCGGCGAGGACCTCCATGCTGATCGCCTCGGTGATGGCGATGTCTCCGTCGAGAAGGCTGTCCACTGCGTTGCAGATCGTGGAGTCGGTGTCGCGCAGAACTCGATCCACGCTGAGGTGTCGATGACGATCATGGGGTGCGGCTGAGGCGCAGCTCGTCGAGGTCCTCCTCCCATCCGGTGCCGCGCAGCTTGCGGGCGTCGTCGAGGACGAGCGGTTCCGCGGCAAGACGGCGGAGGGCGAGGTTGACGGCCTCGCGCTTGGAGGCGAGCTGGAAGCGCTGCATGACCGCCGCGCATGCGTCATCGTCGATGTCGATGTTGGTGCGCGTCATACGCATAGCATGCACCTCATGTGACCAGGCGGTGGAAGGGCGGCCGGACGGGCCGGGGTCGCCGCCGCCGGGCTCGGTGTGGATGAGGTGGCCGCCATCGCCCGCTACACCTACCGGGGACCGAACCTCATCCCGTCGGAGGCCGTCGTGGTGTCGCCTGGTGGCCGTCGCCGGTTTCGAACGCGCGGCCCGTGGGACCGGTCAGTCGGCACTAGTACCCCTACGACCCGGTCGAGGGTCGTTCGCCCCTCGGGAGGAGGGCTCGTGTGGCGCCCGGGATCAGAGCTTGCGGCGGTGGCATCGCAGTGGCATGGTCGTGCCATGGCACGAGTCCGGGTCAGCACGACGGTCGACGAGGCAATGCTGGACGAGGCTCGGCGCATCCGCAGCAACATCACCGACGCGGCCCTGCTCGACGAGGCCCTCCACGCCCTCCTCGCTCGCAACCACGCCAGCGAGATCGACGCCTCCTACGCGGCCTACGACGAGCACCCCCTCGATGAGCCCGACGAGTGGGGGGACCTGGCGTCCTTCCGGGCTGCGGCCGCGGCCCCGTGATCGCGACGCCGCGCCGCGGCGAGCTCTGGTGGTGCGAGCTCCCCGAGGTCGGACGCCGGCCCGTGGCGGTGCTCTCACGCGACGCCGCGATCCCGCGCCTACGCCGGGCCCTGATCGCCCCGTGCACCACGACCATCCGCGGACTGGCGAGTGAGGTCGTCCTGGAGCCCGGCGACGACCCTGTCCCCCGGCGCACGGCGATCAACCTCGACTCGGTCGAGAGCGTCTCGATCGCGGTGCTCATCGACCGGCTGGGAACGCTCAGCGGCCCCCGGATGCGCGACGTGTGCGCCGCCCTGGCGGCCGCCGTCGACTGCACCGACTGACCTCGAACGGGCCGGGCGCCGCCGCCCCGGATCTCCCGTTCTTGGTACGGATCTGGCCGGTCGGGGCGTGATCGGTACCAAGAACGGCCCGGCTGCGATCGCAGTATGCGCCCCTCGTCCTTGCCGGCCGGACCGGTTCCACTCAGCCGACGCCGCCCGCGGTGTCGATCGCAAGCTCTTCGGAGCCCCATGACACAGACCCCCGGCGGCCCCGTGCACACAGCCCCCGACTGCCCCCGACGTTCGGTTGGGGGCAGGGTTCCATTGGACTCGCTTGACCTGCGTCAGCGCCTCGGCGCAAGGGGCAGGTGAGGAGGCCGTCTCATCCCCTGGTGACCAGGCGGTCGCGGAGGATCCGCAGCTCGTCACCGGGCACCCCGGCGCCGAGCAGGTAGTCCTCGATGTCGAGGGTGTCGACGAGGTGGCCGACCGTCGCCTGTTGGGTGGTGCCCCGCGCTGCGTACAGGTCGGTCTCGCCGTTGAGACCGACGTGGCCCAGGCCGAGACCGTGAGAGACAAGGCGCTCGTCGGTGGCCAGGTGGTCCGCGACGATCAGCTCGGACGGGACATCCGCCATCATGAGCAGAAGGAGCGTGACCAGGCCGGTGCGGTCACGGCCGCGCTGGCAGTGGTAGAGGACGCCGCCGGGACCGGCGGCGGCGATGGCGCGCGCGACCGCCCCCACGCGCGCGGGCCAGCGCTCGAGGAAGGCCGCGTAGTAGAGAGCGCAGCTCAGCGCGCCGGTCTCGGCCCAGTCCCGGAACTGCGGGTCCTCGAGGAGGCCCTCCTCGAGCGGCGCCCAGACGACCTCGACGTCACTGGCGGCGGGTCGGTACGAGGCGTCTCGGATCTCGAACCCGCTTCGCAGGTCGACGCAGGTGCGCACGCCGTGGCGGTGGAGCGCGGACCATCCCTCGGGGGCGAGGCGGTCGAGCCCCTCGGAGCGCACCAGGGCCCCCCACCGCGTCGACCCGCCCGTCCGCGTCGGGAGCCCACCCAGGTCCCGGACGTTGTACATGCCGGCCCAGTCGAGATCTCGGTCCGGGTCCATGCCCCGAGTCTTGCCGGCCGGCATTCGTGTGTCGGCGCCGCACTCAGCGGGGTCGGTGGCGAGTGCCTCGGCCCGAGGTGATGAAGACCATGGTGGTGAGCCCGGCGACGTCGACGGTGTGCCACACCCCGGGAGGGTTGATGACGGCCTCGCCGGCGCGGATCACCACGGTGTGCTGCTCGCCGTCGACCTCCTGGATCAGGGAGGCCCTGCCGGCGGTGCAGATCACGAGCTCGCTGCCGTGGGGGTGCTGCTCCCACTGGGCCCACGGCGCGTCGAAGCTGAACATGGAGACCAACCGACCCTCGTCGCCGTCGCTCGCCGTGCGCTCGGCGTAGGGCTCGAAGAACGACGGGTCCCAGCTGAACCCGTGCAACGGCTCGGCGGTGGCACCCAGGCCCAGGTGCACCGGGGTGGCGGTCAGGTCGAACGGCTCGCTCATGTGCCCACCATCGCTCGCCGGCGCCCTTCTCCGACGGCCGGGAGCCCGCGCCCTCTTCGAGGTCGGTCACTGACTCCCCTCCCCGATGGTGCTGACAGGGGGCGTGCCGAGCGGACCACGACGAAGGGTGGGGACTAGGCGGTTGCGGCTGCGCACACGAGCACGAAGCCGACGAGCAGCAACCAGGAGCGGACACCTTGAAAGTACTCCCAGCGATTGCGGGCTCGCTCCCATCCTGGGGGTGGGTCGTCGGTGTCCCAGTGTCCGGTTGCCCGGTTGATCGGGACGTTGACGATCAGCGTGAAGATGAGCGCGGTGCCGAACGCGGCGACGGCGGGCCACGACCAGGAGCTGGACCCTCCCTTGCTGGCGACGGTGATGGCGAGCACGAGGGAGGCGGTCATCCCGATGGGCATGACCCGGCCGAAGGTCTTGAGCAGGCCTTGTTCGACAGCGAGCCGTTCGGGTGGTTGCAGCCGCCGGAGCACGGGGTGAACGAAGGCGTACGAGCCGAACTCGGCGCAGGCGACGAACCCGGTGACGATCAGTGCGATGAAGACGAGTAGGTCCATGGGCAACTTCGCGGTTCAGGGGGATGAGTTGGTGGCGGCGGTGCGGACGGCGCCCAATGCTGCATCGACGAGCTGGTCCCAGGCCGGCCATGACATGTCGGGTTTGGTGATGCGCAGGTCGACGATGCCGTGGAGCGACGCCCACAGCTCGGTCGCCAAGATGAGCGTTGCGTCGTGACGTGGCACCGGCAGACACGCAGCGACTGCCTCGATGACGGTCCGGTAGGACTCGGCCCCTGGGTGTTCGGTCTCTGGGGACAATCCGAGACCGGCGGGGCCGGCGTTTGCGGCGCTGAAGAGGACGCGATAGTGGCCCGGCTGCCGGAGACCCCAGTGGACATAGGTTCGCGCCGTGGCCTCGAGGCGGGCCATGGGTTGATCGGCCGCGTTGGTTGCGGCCGTGCGGAGGACGGATGTGAACTCTTCGAATCGGGCCGCGATGACCGCTTGGACGAGCGTCTCCTTGTCCGAGAAGTGGCGGTAAAGCGAGGGTGGTGTGACTCCGGAGGCAGTGGCGACGGCCCGCATCGTGAGGGCGTCGACGTCGCCCAACTCGGCGAGCAGGTCTGTCGCCCGCTCGAGCACCAGGCCGCGCAGCTCGTGGCCGGTGCCGCGGGTGCGGCGGGTCCTGGTTGCGGTCATCGCCCGGTTCGCTTCCCGCTCGCGAGGTGAACGCGGATCAGGACACGGCCGCAGGCGACTTCGGCGGCCACGGCGATCGGGTCGGGCCCCCCGTCGGCGTCGACACGGACATGCGACCCAGGTAGTTCACCGGCGTGGCATATCGGGTCCCACGGCGATCCCCGGTGAAGCTCAGGACCAGCCGATTGCTGTTGAGCAGCGGGTGCATCGGAGACGACAGGATGGCCGCCGGGACGCGATTGATCAGGGACAGCTTGGGCCATCTCGGTCCTCATTCCGGACGCGGCCCGCCCAGCCGACGGCCCATCTCGTCAGCCAGCGCCTGCAAGGCTGACAGCGGTCGAAGGAAGACCGTCAGGTCAGCGACGCGGCCGCTGCCATCCGAGCGGCCCACCAGCAGCCCGTCGGCGCGCCCCGGGTGCTGCGCCACCTGCGCCTGGAACATGAGGACCGCCGCGCCGTCGCCGGCAATCGTCTCGAGGACCTTGATGTCGTGCAGGGCCCCGTCGAGGACCGCCTCAAAGATCTGGGTGGCGGCGAGCAGACCTTCGAACGGCTGGTCGTGGACCGCGACACGCAGAACCACATCGTCGGCCATCGCGTCAACCACGGCCGCCGCGTTGGCCGCCTCGAATGCCCGTCCAAGTTGTTCCAGCATGGGGTTGCTCCTCGCTTGGTTAACGCACGTTACTATACCAGTTGTTAACCTGCGGCTGTAGTCTCCACGGTGCCGGGGGGAGGGGCCTCCGATCGCTGGGCATTGCGTCGCAGCCGTGGCGCGTGTGTCGCACACTTACGTGACCGTGAGCACAGCTGCAGTCCGACCGCCGCTGGACGCCGGTCGAAGTGTCGTAGGGGGCCGGTAGGTTCGGGGCCCATGGCCGAAGTGCTCGCCGCGATCGACGTCGGCACCAACTCGTTCCACCTCGTGGTGGCACGCGTCGACCGTGACGACCGCTTCGACGTCATCACCCGCGAGAAGGAGCAGGTCCGCCTGGGCCAGGGCCCCGGCGACATGAAGGAGCTCGCCCCCGAGGCCATCGAGCGGGGCGTCGCCGCCCTGAGCCGGTTCCGTCGCCTGGCCGACGCCCACGGCGCCGAGGTGCGGGCGGTGGCCACCTCGGCGGTGCGCGAGGCGCAGGACCACGACGACTTCCTGCGCCGGGCCCGACACGAGGCCGGGGTCGAGGTCGAGGTCATCTCGGGGGTCGAGGAGGCTCGCCTGATCCACCTCGGCGTGCTCTCGGCGCTGCCGGTCTACGACCGCCGCATCCTCGTGTGCGACATCGGCGGCGGCAGCACCGAGCTGGTGGTGGGCGAGAAGGGCGAGACCCTCGCCTCCCGCTCGCTCAAGCTCGGCGCGGTCCGCCTCACCAACCGGTTCTTCGCCGAGGGCACCCCCACGAAGTCCGACATCGAGGCCTGCCGCCGCCACGTGCAGGGTGCCCTGGTGGCCTTCGAGCGCTCGGTCACCGACCACGGCTTCGAGGTGGCGATCGGCTCGTCGGGCACCATCGAGCAGGTGGTGCGCCTGGCCCGGCGCTCCGCCGGCGATGACGATCCGCTCCGAACCTGGAACGGTGTGACCGCCACGGCCGGGGAGATCGAGTCGGTGGTGGCCGACCTCGCGCGCGCCGCCCGCAAGGGCGAGCTGGCCGACGTGGCGGGTCTCGACGCCAAGCGGATCGACATCATCACCGCCGGGGCCCTGATCCTCGAGGGCGTGGTCGAGCGCTTCGGGATCGGCGAGCTCACCGTGAGCGAGGCCGCCCTGCGCGAGGGCGTGCTCATTGACACCCTGCAACGGGTCCGGGGCGGCTCGCGGCACCGCATCACCGACGTGGGTCGCCACAGCATCCGGCACCTGGCCGACGCCAACGACCCGGATCCCGGCCACTCGGCCTGGGTCGCCACCCTCGCCGTGGCGCTCTACGACGACCTCGTCCCGATCACCGGGCTGGCGGCGGACTGTCGCGACCACCTCGAGGCCGCCGCCCTCCTCGCCAACGTCGGCCTCGCCGTCAGCCACGACGGCCACCACAAGCACTCCTACTACGTGATCCGCCACAGCGACCGGCTGGTGGGCTTCACCGACGCCGAGATCGAGCGCATCGCCCTCGTCGCCCGGTACCACCGCAAGAGCACCCCGAAGGGCCGTCACCCCGAGTTCGCACGCCTCGACCCCGCCGAGCAGGAGGTCGTGCGCACGCTCGCCGGCATCCTGCGCGTCGCCATCGGCCTCGACCGCACCCACGGGCGCCGGATCTCGGCCGTCCGGGCTCGTTGCGCCGACGGCGCGGTGCGCGTCGAGGTCACCGCGACGGTGGGGGCCGACATCGACCTCGAGGTGTTCACCGCCGGCGAGCGCTCCGCGCTGTTGAGCGAGGTGCTCGACCGCCCCGTCGAGGTCGTCCGGGCGGGAGCGGCGACGACCACCGCGGGGTCATGACCGAGCGAGTCAGGCGCCACGGGCCCTCTGACGGCGGAGCTTGCGGAGCCGTCAGGGTCATCGGTGCCCGGTGATGGGAACGGAGCTGGACGTGGCCCACGATGAGGTGGTGCACCGATGAACGCGGTCGAGGGCGCCGCTCCCGGCCCGGGGCCCCTCGGCCGCTCGGTCGTGGTCGAAGCCGGCCAGGACCCTCCCCCTGCGTGGGCCGATGCGCCGCGCGTCACCCTCGACGAGGCCGCCCTCGCGGCGCCGGCCGACGTGGTCGCCTCCCTGCACGAGGCGTGGGCCGACCGCCGCCCGACGGTGATCGAGCTGGCGGTCGACCCGGCCCGGTTCCGCACGCCCGAGTCCGTCGGCGGCACCCCGTGGGAGGTCGGCGTCGACGTCGAGCTGGCCGGCGACCGGCTGCACTTCCTGGTGTGGGCCAACACGTGGGACGCCCGCGGCGACGAGCCGGTGTGGTGGTGGGGGCTCAAGGCCGCCCGCCGGGCCGACGGCGCGGTGGCGACCCCCGACGGGCCCGGCGACGTTGCCCTGGCCGACGGCACCCCGCTGTGGATCGACGGCGGCCCGCGCGAACCGTGGTCACAGGCCGAGCTGGGCGGGGTCGGCCTGGTGCACCGCGAGACGGTGGAGGCCGGACGCCTCACCGTCGCGCCCGAGCCGGTCGCGCCCACCGCGGACCTGGCCGACGATCAGCGGGCCGCGGTGGCCCACCGGCGGGGCCCGGCCCGCATCGTCGCCCCCGCAGGGTCGGGCAAGACCCGTGTGCTGACCGAGCGCCTGCGCCACCTGTTGGTCGACCGCGGGTGGGAGCCGACCTCCGTGCTGGCCCTCGCCTACAACGTCAAGGCCCGCGACGAGATGGTCGAGCGCACCGAGGGCCTGGGGGCCCGGGTGCAGACGCTGAACGGGCTCGCCTACGGCATCCTCGCCCAGGAGCGGGGCACCGCCCCGCCGGTGATCGACGAGCGCGAGGTGCGTCGCCTCCTCGACTCCCTGCTGCCGCGCCGCCAGCGCCGGGCCAACACCGACCCCATCGCCCCCTACCTCGAAGCCCTCACCGAGGTGCGCCTGGGGCTCCGGAGCCCGGCTCTGGTGGAGGAAGAACGGGGCGACGTGCCCGGGCTGACCGAGGTCGTCGGCCCCTACCGAGACGAGCTGGCCCGCCGGGGTGTGGTCGACTTCGACGAGCAGATCTGCGCCGCCATCGAGGGCCTGCTCGGTGATGGCGAGCTGCGTTGCTCGGTGCACGCACGTCACCGCCACCTCCTCGTCGACGAGCTCCAGGACCTCACCCCGGCCCACGTGCTGCTGGTCCGCCTGGTGGCCGGGCCGCCTCTCGACGTGTTCGGCGTCGGCGACGACGACCAGGTCATCTACGGCCACGCCGGGGCCGACCCGCGCTTCCTCATCGACTTCGCCTCGTGGTTCCCGGGCGGGGGCACCCACGCCCTCGAGGTCAACCACCGGTGCGCGGCGCCCATCGTCACCACCGCGGCCACCCTCGTCGGCTACAACCGGCGCCGGGTCGACAAGGTGATCCGCGCCCGCCCCGACGCGGCCACCGAACCCGACCGGGTCCGCATCGTCACCCACGACCCGTCGGAGGGCGCCGACGCGCTCGTCGACACCGTGCGCGGCTGGCTCGACGAAGGTTGCCCCCCAGATGACATCGCCGTGCTCACCCGGGTCCACGCCCTGCTGCTCGCGCCCCACGTCGCCCTGGTCGAGGCGGGCATCGCGGTGCGTTCCACCGTCGGGCCCGAGCTGCTCGAGCGCACCGGCGCCCGGGCCGCCCTCGCGTATGCTCGCATCGCGGCGGCCCCCGAGGCCATGGCCCCCGACGACCTGGCCGAGGTCTACCGCCGGCCCAGCCGGGGACTGCCCCGCTGGATCACCAAGTGGTTCCGGCGGCCCATGACCGTGGCCGAGGTGGGCGCCCTGGGCGAGCGCATCGACGACCCCAAGGTGGCCGAGAAGCTCACCGCCATGGCCGCCGACCTGGCGGTGGTCGCGGCGGCCGGTTCGGGTACCACCCGCCACGCCCTCGAGGTGATCCGCGACCGCATCGGCCTCGGCGAGGCCATGGAGGGCCTCGATCGCTCCAAGGGCGGCGAGGGCTCCAGCCAGCTCGACGACCTCGAAGCGCTGCTGCAGGTGGCTGACCTCCACCCGTCGCTCGACGGGTTCGAGGAGTGGCTGCGGCACTCGCTGCGCTCCGGCGGGGCGCGAGGTCCCGCGGTCACCCTCTCGACCGTGCACCGGGTGAAGGGACGGGAGTGGCCGTGCGTGGTGGTCGCGGGTGTCTCGGCGGGCTTGTTGCCGCACCGCCTGGCGGTCGACGAGGAGGAGGAGCGGCGGGTGCTGCACGTGGCCATCACCCGGGCGCGCCAGCGGGTCGTGGTGCTGGGTGACGCCAGCCGACCGTCACCGTTCCTCGACGAGCTCACCGGCGAGGCCCCGATGCGACCCGAGCGCGCCGTCGGGCGCGCCGGCGCCCCGGCCCCTGCGCCGGCGC
>NZ_DATLXO010000037.1:0-4126 GCF_035575815.1 Iamia sp. | reverse complement strand
GCCGGGATGCTCGACCGGGCCCGCCTGTGGAGCACCAGGGTCGAGGCCGTTGCGGTGGCGCGCCGCCGGGCCCCCGCCAACGAGCGGGCCTGGCTGCACAACACCCTGCGCGAGGGCGCGGCGCTGGCCTACCTGCGCCGGGCGACGGAGGTCGGGGCCACTGCGGTGAGCGTGATGGACGTCTCGCTCACCCCGAAGGTGGTCGAGGCCGGCCACGACCTGGGCCTCACCGTCCACGCCTGGGTGCGCACCCGGGCGGTGCAGGACCGGGTGCTCGACTGCGGGCCCGACGGCGTGGTCACCGACTGGCCCGCCGAGGCCCGTCGCCGCCTCGCCGCCGGCTGACCCGGGCGGCCGACGCGAGAGGCCTGACCGGACGGCCCGCACCCGGTCACGGTGGGGGCGGGCCGCACCCGTCGGGTCACGTCCGGTCCGCTCAGGTCGGGGTGGGCGCGGGGATTGGGTCCTCGGGGGCGCGCTCCCAGAGACGGCGACCGACGAACCACCAGATCGCGTAGGCGGCGAGGGCGAACAGAGCGGCGCCGCGGACCGTGTTGAGCAGGAAGTCACCCCACCCGGGCCAGCTCGACGGGGCCTTCTCCACGAAGCTGGGTCCGCCCCAGCTCCAGTCGATCGGGGGTCGGGGGTCGGACTTGATGCGGGCGATGCCGGTCCAGGCCACCACCCGGGTGACGCCGTAGCAGAAGTAGGCCCGGTACATCGCCAGCATGGCCCGGTTGGAGAGCCGCAGTCGCCGTCGCAGCCAGCCCCACACGGGGTCGTCGGGCACGATCCGCGAGAAGAAGAACTCCCGCGACAGCGCCCTCCACCCGAAGAGGACGATGACGATCCAGATCGCGTCCCACACCCCGCCGAGACTGGAGTAGTAGGCATCCGCGTCGCCGAACTTGCCGGCCTGGGCGGCATAGGCCCACGCCCCCACCGTGTAGTGCTGGGTCGTGAACGGGAAGAACAGCATCGTTCCCACGCTGTCGCCGGTGTCAGTGAGAACGTGGGCCCACTGCCCGATCATGAGCCCGAGCGCCCAGCCCCGGTTCCGGGTGGTCCACAGGACCAAGATGCCGACCAGGACCCCGAAGAGCAGGCTGTGCGTGGGGCCCACGCCGGGCCAGCCCCGGTGGTAGGCCCAAGGCTCGGTGGCGGCGTCGAGGTCGATGGGCCCGAGATGGATCCCGTAGACGGGCAGCTTGGTCAACATGTCGGGCGCCAGGCACCCGATCAGCACCGCCAGGTAGGAGATCTTCGCCTTGACGTGCTCACCGATGACGTAGCTCTCGAGCTCGTGGGCCGCCCAGCTCACGTCGGGTCCTCGGGCTTCATGCCGTGGCCCGGCGTGGGCGCAGGGAGGCCGACGCCGGGACCGTCGGGGTCCACCACCCCGGCGAGGCGCAGGACGAGGGGCGTCACCAGCGTGACCCAGGCGATGAACCAGGCGGGCCCAACGATCCAGTTGAGCACCGCGCTGCGCGCGAAGAAGCCAGTGACGATGTAGCTGACGGCGGCTGCGCCGTACACCGCCAGCTCGATGCGTCGTGCCCGCGCGTCGTCCCGAGTCCTCGCCACGGCCGGGCAACCTACCCTGCCCGTCAGGACATCGTTCCGCCGGCGAGCCGGGACCGGCGATCACCTCGCCGGGCTCCGGGCGTGTGCCGTACCGTCTCGGCTCACCGTGCGCCTCGTCCTCATCGTCAACCCGTTCTCCTCGTCGGTCACGGCCCGGGCGCGCGTGGTCATCCGCAAGGGGCTCTCGGCCGACCACGACGTGGAGGTGGTCGAGACCCAGCGCCGCGACCACGCGGCCCGCCTGGCCAAAGGTGCGGCCGCCGACGGCGCCGAGGTCGTCGTCGTCCTCGGCGGCGACGGCACCCTGAACGAGGCGGCCAACGGCCTGGTCGGCACGTCGACCGCGCTGGCCACCCTTCCGGGCGGGTCCACCAACGTCTTCGCCCGCACCATCGGGTTGACCAACGACCCGATCGAGGCGACCGGCGAGCTGCTCGAGGCCCTCGCTGCCCGGTCGATCCGCCGGGTCGGCCTCGGATCGGTCAACGGCCGCTACTTCTTGTTCCACCTCGGGCTCGGCTTCGACGCCGCGGTGATCGAGCAGGTCGAGCGACGGCCGCAGCTAAAGCGCTACGCCGGCCACCCGCTCTACGTGTACTCGACGTTCAGCACCTGGTTCCGCCACTACGACACGACAAGGCCCCGCTTCCGTGTGGCCTTCCCCGACGGTCCCGAGGCCGAGCGGACGATCGACGACGGCTACTTCACCGTCATCTTGAACACCAACCCCTACACCTACCTGGGCAACCGACCCCTCGACATCGCCCCGGCGGCGACGCTCGACAGCCCGCTCGTCGCCATCACCGTCCGCACCATGCGGATCGACTCGATCCTCCGCGTGGTCGGGGCCGCGGTGCGCGGCGGTGGACGGGTGGGACGCATCGGGGCGGTCGACGAGCGCCACGGCGTGACGGCCATCGACGTCACCGGCCACGGTCCGTTTCCCTACCAGCTCGACGGCGACCACCTGGGCGACGCCGAGCGGTTGACCATCCACCACGAGCCCGACGTGCTCGCCATGGTGCTCCCGGTGCGCCCCAGCGACGAGGCCCGGTCCGACAACCCCTGACCTCCTCGCCGCGGGACGCGATCCGGCCGCATCGGCGGTCGACGACGGGTACCCGGCCCCTGTTGAAGGTCAGGGTCGGTCTCGACGGCAACCCGGACACGATCCTGGCCCGGCAGGGCGCGATGGTCGCCTACCAGGGCCAGGCCAGCTTCGACTACCAGGGGGCGGGCGGCATCGGGAAGATGCTCAAGCAGAAGCTCTCGGGTGAGAGCGTGGCCACCATGCGGGTGAGCGGGGAGGCCGTGCAGATCGGGTTCGGTGGCCAGGGCTGGGTCATCGTCCAGCCCTCCGAGCTCGACCTGGCCGCCATGAACCAGAGCGGCCAGAACACCGGCCCCGCCTCGGGAGCCGGCGGCGGGGTGGGCGGCGCCCTCGGCGGGCTGCTCGGCCGCTGACCCGCCACTTCGCCGGCCCGGATCGGCGGCCGCGGTCCACCGCTACCGCGGCCCGAGCACCTGCAGCGCAACGTCGGGGACGTTGGTCACGATGCCGTCGACCCCGATCGACGCCAGGCGCACCATGAGCTCGGGGTCATCGACGGTCCAGGTGTTGACGCCCACGCCCGCGACGTGGGCGGCGACCACCAGCTCCTCGGTGACCCAGCCGTACCACGGGTGCAGGAGGCGGTGACCGTGGGCGACGGCCTCGGCCAGTGCGGTGGCCCCGTCGAGGTGGAGGTGGAGGTACGCGGTGACCAGGTCGGGGGCCAGGGCCCGCACCCGGTCGATGGTGGGACGGTGGAAGCACGACACGACGGTGCGCGCACCGGTGGCCCGGGCCGCCACCTCGGCCACGACCGCTTCGGCCACGCTCTCGGAGGGGTCGAAGTCGGCGTCGTCGGGCCCGTTCTTGATCTCGATGTTGACGATCAGGCCACCGCAGGCGTCGAGGGCATCGGCCAGGGTGGGCACCGAGTCGGGCAGCTCGGCGCGGGCCAGCCCGACGATTACCCGCCCGTCGGGAAGGGTGTCGTCATGGTGGACGACGACGGCGCCATCCGCGGTGCGCCGGGCGTCGAGCTCGACGGCATCTGCTCCCATGGCCCCGGCCGCCGCGAAGGCGACCACGGTGTTCTCCGGGTGCGCGACCGAGGCGCCACGGTGAGCGATGATGAGAGGACGATTGGTGGTCACGAGTGCTCTCCGGCAATGATAAGGGTGGATCTCCGCTCGACGGCGGAGGTGACCTCGGTTGCACGAGCAGAAAGTGCTTGCCGCAGCTAGCACACCGGGGTAGCCTCACCGTCATCCGCCGCCGCGCACACCGTTCTTCTTACGCGGGTGCGACGGCATGTGAAGGGAGTCACGAACTCTCCCTCGCCGACCGATGGAGGTCCCCCGTGGCCCTGAGCCCCAGTCACCTGCTGTCCCTGACCGTTGCCTCCGCCGAGTGGCGTCGCGACGCCGCCTGCCGGGACACCGATCCGGACCTCTTCTTCCCGGTGGGCACCACCGGTCCGGCCATCGAGCAGAT
>NZ_DATLXO010000036.1:0-6335 GCF_035575815.1 Iamia sp. | reverse complement strand
GGCGTATCGTCTTCACCCGACAGGTGCCTTTCGTTCCGGGGAACTGGTTGGCTTTGCAGCTCCAATTCTCCCGCAACGAAAGGCATCCGTCGCGCATCCGAACGAACGTACGCGCGGCTAACTCACCGATCTAGGTCTGACACGCCAGAGCGCCAGATCTGACCGTCTGGCATGTCAGAACGGCCGACCTTCGCCGCGACCACTGTTCTGACACGCCAGAGCGCCAGATCTGACCGTCTGGCATGTCAGAACGGTCGGCGTCTTCCACGTCGACCGGCCAGGATAGCGGCCATGCTGGCTGTCTACCCGGGGTCGTTCGATCCGCCGACGGTGGCCCACCTGGCCATCGCCCGCGCCGCGCTGAGCCACGTCGACGAGGTGTGCTTCGTCCTCTCCCGGGTGGCCCTCGGCAAGGAGGATCTCACGAGCCGCACGCCGGTCGAGGACCGCCGGGACGTGCTGCGCCAGGCCACCGACGCCGACCCCCGCCTGTCGGTGGCGGTGACCGAGGCCCGTCTCGTCGTCGACATCGCCGCGGGCGCCGGGGCCGATGCGGTGGTGGTCGGTGCCGACAAGTGGGCCCAGATCCTCGATCCCGCCTGGTACGGCGGATCCGTCGCGGCCCGCGACGACTCCGTGGCCCGGCTCCCCCGGGTGCTCCTCGCCGCTCGGGCCGGGACCGAGGTGACCGGCCACCCTCCGACCATGACCGACGGGACCGGCACCGACGCGACCGGTCAACCCGGGGCGGTGCTGCTCGAGGTCGATCCCGTCCACCTCGAGGTGTCCTCCACCCGGGCCCGCGCGGGTGACCCCGCGCTGATGCTCCCCGAGGCACTAGCCGCCGGCCACTGGGGATGAACACGTGGTGACGACCGGCTGACATCGCCACCGAACGGGGGGCTCACCGTCGCACCCCCTCGGTAGGGTGCCGGCCGTGACCTCCTCTGCCATCGTGGCCTCCGGCCTCGAACGCCGCTTCGGCGCCAACGACGCCGTCGCCGGCATCGACCTCGACATCGTCCCGGGCGAGGTCTACGGCTTCCTCGGGCCCAACGGCGCCGGCAAGTCGACCACCGTGCGCATGCTCTGCACGCTGCTGACGCCCACCGGCGGCACCGCGTCGGTGGCCGGCTTCGACGTGGCCCGCAACCCCGAAGAGGTCCGCCTGCGCATCGGCGTCGCCCTCCAGGAGGCGGCGCTCGACCCCAAGCAGACCGGCCGCGAGCTGCTGCGCCTCCAGGCCCGGCTCTACGGGCTGCGCAAGGCCGAGGTCACCCACCGCCTGGGCCAGCTGGCCGAGATGGTCGACCTCGGTGACGCCCTCGACGACCGCATCGGCACCTACTCCGGCGGCATGAAGCGCCGGCTCGACCTCGCCGCCGCCCTGGTCCACAGCCCCGAGGTGCTCTTCCTCGACGAGCCCACCACCGGGCTCGACCCGGTGAGTCGCAACCGGGTGTGGGACGAGGTCCGGCGGCTCAACCGCGAGCTCGGCGTCACCATCTTCCTCACCACCCAGTACCTCGAGGAGGCCGACGCACTCGCCGAGCGCATCGGCATCATCGTCGCCGGTTCGATCGCGGCGGAGGGCAGTCCCTCGGCCCTCAAGCGCCGCATCGGCACCGACGTCATCGTGGTCCGCATCGAGGGCGAGCCCGACGAGGCCCGTCGGGCCATCGAGGGCACCCCGGGCGTCGAGTCGGTCGAGGTCCACGGCGATGAGATCACCATCGCCGCCGAGGACGGGTCCGCCCTCGTGAGCCCGGTGGCGGTGGCCCTCGACGGCTGCGCGGTGAAGGTGCGCGACCTCACCCTCCGCACCCCGACGCTCGACGACGTGTTCCTCGCTCTCACCGGCGACCGCTTCCGCGCCGACGCCGACGCCGAGGCCGAGGCCGAGGCCGAGGCCCGCGCCGCTGACGCCACCGACACCGCTGACGCCACCGGCACCGCTGAGCGCCAGAGAGCCGACCGTTGACCGCCACCGCCCCACCCGCTCCCACCACCGAGTTCCCCGCCGACGTCCGGCCCCGCAAGGCAGGCGTCGTGGCCGACGTCCTCTCGGTCGCCGGGCGCGCCGTGCGCTCGATCCCCCGCGAGCCCGAGAGCGTGATCCCGGCGCTGATCGTGCCGATCTTCTTCTTCATCGTGAACACCGGGTCGCTCACCGACATCACCAGCCAGGTGCAGGACCCAGGCTTCAGCTTCAAGGCGTTCCAGCTGCCGGTGGCCATCATCTTCGCCGTCACCGGCATCAGCCGGGCCTCGACCCTGGTCACCGACATCCAGGACGGCTACTTCGACCGCCTCACCCTCACACCCATCCGCCGCCCGGCCCTGCTGCTGGGGCTGATGGTGGCCGACTTCGTCCTCGTCGTGGCCCTCGCCATCCCGGTGCTGGCCCTGGGCTTCGCCGTCGGGGTGCGCTTCGAGACCGGGCTCCTCGGCGTGGTCGCGTTCATCTTGCTCTCCGCGGCGTGGGGCATCGTGTTCACCGGCTTCCCCTACGCCATCGCCCTCAAGACCGGGAACCCAGCGGCGGTGAACTCGAGCTTCATCCTCTTCTTCCCGTTCGCGTTCCTGACGACGGCCTTCGTGCCCGAGGAGTTCCTGAGCGGCTGGCTCGCCACCGTCGCCGTCTACAACCCCGTCACCTACGTCCTCGACGCCCTGCGCTCGCTCACCATGGAGGGCTGGGAGGCCGACACCCTCGGCAAGGGCCTGCTGGCCATCGGCGCCGTCGGCCTGGTGAGCTTCAGCCTGTGCCTGGCCGCGTTCCGAGGCCGGATCCGCGCCGGCGCCTGAGACCTCGCCGCCCGGCCCTCAGCGCCGGCCCTCACGCGACGTCGGGAGGCGGCGCGTCATCCACCGTGGGGTCCGCCGGCGTCGTCGCCTCGCCCTCACCCGAGCCGAGGATGAGGCGCGCCCCCCGGTCCCAGGTCAGGTAGTTCCAGGCCCAGTTGACGAACACCGAGATCCGGTTGCGGAACCCCATCAGGTAGACGAGGTGCAGGCCGAGCCAGGAGACCCACGCCAGCGTGCCCGTGAGGCGCAGGTTGTGGGGCAGCTCGGCCACCGCCGAGCGTCGACCGATGGTGGCCATGTTGCCCTTGTCCCAGTAGCGGAACGGCTCGTGGATGTCGCCCTCGCCGATCACCGAGCGCTCGATCAGCCGGGCCACGTGGCGGCCGCCCTGGATCGCCACCTGGGCCACCCCGGGGAGCAGACCACCCGACCCGTCGTCGATGGCGGCCATGTCGCCGACCACGAACGCCTCGGGATGATCGGCGAGGCGCAGGTCGGCCTCGACGGTGACCCGGCCGCCCCTCCCCGTCGGCACCCCGAGGGCGGCAGCGACGGGGTTGGCCTTCACCCCGGCCGCCCACACCAGGGTGTGGGCGGGGATCTCGTCTCCATCGGCCAGCACGATCCGCGTCGCCGACACCTCGGCCACCGACGTGCCGGTGCGCACCGCGACGCCGCGCCGCACGAGCGTCGAGCGGGCGTAGCGCCTCGAGCGCGGGTGGAACGGGGGCAGGAGGTCGTCGGTCATCTCGACCAGCACCACCCGGGCCCGGCGCACGTCGACCCGGCTGCCCCGGAAGTCGCGGTGCAGCACCTTGTCGATGAGCTCGGCGAGGGCCCCGGCCAGCTCCACGCCGGTCGGGCCGCCGCCCACCACCACGAACGTGAGGCCCCCGTCGTCGACCACGGTCGGGTCCACGTCGGCCGCCTCGAAGCGACCGAGGATGTGGTTGCGCAGCCGCACCGCGTCGGGGAGCACGTAGAGCGGTAAGCCATGCTGGGCCACGCCGGGGATGCCGAAGTCGTTCACCGTCGCGCCCGCCGCGACGACCAGGTGGTCGAAGGCCTGGCGGTCACCTCCGCTCAGCACCACCTCGCCCGCCGACCAGTCGACGGCGTCGACCGTGGCTCGCCGGAACTGGAGGTTGGGCTGGCGTTGGAAGATCCCCCGCACCGGGTAGGCGACGTCCGCGGGGGTCAGGCCCGAGGTGGCCACTTGGTAGAGCAGCGGCTGGAACGTGTGGAAGTTGTTGCGGTCGATGAGCGTGATGTCGACCGGCGCCCCCTTCAGCTCCTGGGCGGCGGCCAGCCCTCCGAAGCCGGCGCCCACGATCACGACCTTTGTGCGTGCGTTCACAACGGCCATCCTGTCACGCCTCCGCCGGTCACGGTCGACCTCTTCCGCAACAACCCCTCAGCTCACAAACTGCCACCCTCACGGGTCTCCTCGACCCAGGAGGGTGGTGAGAACCCGTGCCGCCTGTTCGCGGACCGGGGCGGTGATGCCGCCGCCCAGGTGGTCCGTCTCAGAGGGGGCGGCGCTGGCAGGTCGGGCACCAGTAGGTGGAGCGGGCCTGGGCGCCGTGGTGCACCATCTGGATCGGGGTGCCGCACCGCCGGCAGCCTCGGCGCTGGCGGCCGTAGACCGCCACGCTGCCCGGCGGGCCCTCCACCGTGGTGCGTCGGCTGGTGGCCAGGTTGCGCCGCAGCAGGCGCGACGCGACCTCGACGAGGCGGCGGCGCTGAGCCACCTCGACCGCCTCGATCGGCGTGAAGGGGTCGAGGCCACAGGCGAAGCAGACCTCGCTCTTGTAGACGTTGCCGATGCCGGCGGCCACGGTCTGGTCGAGGAGGACCTCGGCGATGGTCGTCCCCGGCTCGGGGTGGGCCTCCATCCGCCGGAGCACCTCGTCGAGGTCCGCGTCGGGCGAGCACAGGTCGGGTCCGAGGTGGCCGACGGGGTTCTCGCTCACGCCGAGGGCGTTGGCTCGCCCGTCGCGCCGGTAGGTGCGCACCACCGGGGCGCTGAAGCACACGGCCTCCCAGCCGGGGACGACGAGGCGGCAGCGCAGCAGGTGGCGCTGCTTCCGCCACCGCTCACCGGTGCGGTAGAGGTGCCACGAGCCGGTCATGCGCATGTGGGTGTCGAGCGACAGGCCGCCGCCGAAGTGCACCAGCAGGTGCTTGCCCACCGCTTCGACGTCGTCGATCACCGACCCGGGGCGAGGACGATCGCCGGCCAGGCGAGGGGCGTCGAAGCGCTGCAGCGGCGCGCCGGCCAGCGCCGGACGGAGCCGCTCGGCGGCCCGCCAGATGGTGTCGCCCTCGGGCATGGGCAGGAGGCTACGGCGACCCGAGCGCGGACCGCTGCGGGCCGCAGGTCGCCGCCGAGGGCGACGGCAGGTGCCGCGGGCGACCGAGGGCGGCCGTCGTGGTGGGGCCGACTCCCGCGCGCCGCCGGGCCACCGACCCCGATCGCTGGCTGGCCGGGATGCGCCGCCTCCGCCTCGGCGACCCGCTCGGGCTCGGCCCCACGCTTCGGCGGACGCCGCCCTTCTTGGTACGAGATCCCGGGTCGGTCGCGGGATCTCGTACCAAGAACCGGTCACGACTCCGCCTGATCGGTGGTGGGCCTGATCGGTGGACGGCTGTCAAGGGCCAAGCGGGAGACGGTGCCGCTGGTCGCCGGTCGACCTCTGAAGGGCCCGGCGCCACCGGGTCCAGTTCCTCGACCCGGGCACCGAGGCGGCCACCGTCGCCGCTTCGCCCTCGGGACCGACACACGGCCCGGAGCACCGTGACCCTCGACCTGATGGCCGGCGATGGCACCAGCTGAGGCCCCCAGACAGGAAGGGCCACGGGGGCCATGGGCCAGAGCGAGGTCGGCTCCAGCCCCCAGCGTCTGTTGAGCGCCTCCCGCCGAGGGGGCGCTGGCCCCGCCTTGGGCGCCGAGCCCGGCGAGGCTCCCACCCGCTGGATCCACACGGCCCGCCCGCCGACGCCGGACGAGGCTTGCGTTGACGCCGTCAGGCGCGGTGCCGCTTACGAACCCCGAGCGACCAGCAGCCCTTGGGCCAGCCGGGGCCGAGCTGGGCGGCGGGGCCGCTGCTGACAGCCGCGCGGCTCGGCATCCTTGCGCTCCGGCGATGGGCCACCGCGAGCCGCCAGAACCCCTTCCGATCCGAGCGGTGGGCTGCTTGCGCCCGGACGCTGCGTCTGCCGCGGTCGCTCGGCGCAAGGACCGCCAGCTGCGCCGGACTCGACGTGGAGAGGTGTCCCCGTCTCATCCTCGCCCGAGACTTGGTCCGCCGGTCAGGTGCAACCCGTCACGTCGCTGGGTAGAGCGACCTCACCCCCGGCCCGCCTGTCTCTTGCTTTTGGTGCATTTTCATGCTTTCTTGGTCATCCATGAAGCGGCTGCTCGCCCCGACGCTCGTGCTCTGCCTCGTGGCCACCGGCGCCTCCTGCGGCAGCGACGACGAGCGCAGCGATCCCCCGACCCCCAGCACGACCAGCCCCGCCACCAC
>NZ_DATLXO010000035.1:0-17465 GCF_035575815.1 Iamia sp. | reverse complement strand
CCACATGAGCGTAATGACGATTCGCCGTCTCATACTCCACATGAGAGATGTTGATCGTGATCCCCCGCTGACGCTCCTCCGGAGCCTTGTCGATCATGTCGAACGGCGTGAACGCCGTCGTCGAATCCGCCTCATGCAACGCCTTGGTGATCGCGGCGGTCAACGTCGTCTTGCCGTGATCGATGTGACCCATCGTCCCGATGTTCAGATGCGGCTTGTTCCGCTCGAACTTCTGCTTGGCCATGGGTGCATTGCTCCTTGAAACGATTCTGTGCGGTGGTGGACGTGGACCGGGGCGCCGCCCCGGCGGAAGAACCAGGGGCGCGGGCCCCGTGGGTGGGGCTACTCGCCCCGGATGCGCTTGACGATCTCTTCCTGGATGGAAGCGGGCGTCTGCTGGTAGGAGTCGAACTGCATCGTGTACGTGGCCCGACCCTGGGTCCGCGAACGCAGGTCGGTAGCGTAACCGAACATCTCCGACAGGGGCACGGTGGCGGTGACCACCTGGCTGCTGCCCCGCTGCTCCATGCCGCCGATCTTGCCGCGGCGTGACGAGAGGTCGCCGATCACGTCACCCATGTAGTCGTCGGGGGTGACGACCTCGACGGCCATGATGGGCTCGAGCAGGACGGGCTTGGCCTTGCGGGCCGCCTCGCGGAAGCCGGCGGTGCCGGCGATCTTGAACGCCATCTCCGAGGAGTCGACGTCGTGGGCCGAGCCGTCGACGAGCTTGGCGCGCACATCGACGGTCGGGAACCCGGCGAGCACGCCGGTGGTCATCGCGGCCTGGATGCCGGCATCGACCGAGGGGATGAACTCGCGCGGGATGCGGCCGCCGGTGATCTTGTCCTCGAACTGGTAACCGCCGCCGGGACCGGTGGGCCCGAGCTCGATCACGATGTGGGCGAACTGGCCGGTGCCGCCGGTCTGCTTGACGTGGCGGTAGACAACCTTTCCGGTGTCCTCGGTGATCGTCTCGCGGTAGGCCACCTGCGGCTTGCCGACGGTGGCGTCGACGTTGAACTCCCGCAGCATGCGGTCGACGAGCACCTCGAGGTGCAGCTCGCCCATGCCCGAGATGACCGTCTCGTTGGTCTCCTCGTCGGTGCGGACCTGGAACGTGGGGTCCTCCTCGGAGAGGGAGTAGAGGGCCTTGCCCATCTTGTCCTGATCGGCTTTGGTCTTGGGCTCGACGGCGACGTGGATCACCGGCTCGGGGAACTCAAGGCGCTCGAGGACGACACCGGCCTTCTCGTCGCACAGCGTGTCGCCGGTGCGGGTGTCCTTGAAGCCGATGCCGGCCACGATGTCACCCACGGCCACGCGGTCGAGGTCCTCACGGTTGTTGGCGTGCATGAGCAACAGCCGGCCCACCCGCTCCTTCTTGGAGGTGCGGGAGTTGAGCACGGTGCCGCCCTTGTCGAGCGAACCCGAGTAGACGCGGAAGTAGGTGAGCTTGCCGTGGGGGTCGGCGACGATCTTGAAGGCGAGGGCCGCGAAGGGCTCATCGACGCGCGGCTTGCGCTCGACCTCCTCGTTGCCCTTCATGGTGAGCCCTTGCACCGGCAGGGTCTCGAGCGGCGAGGGCAGGTAGTCGACCACCGCGTCGAGCAGGGGCTGGACCCCCTTGTTCTTGAACGCGGAGCCGAGCAGCACAGGCACCACACCGTGGTGGATCGTGGCCTGACGGATGACGGCCCGGATCTCGGCCGCGGTGACCTCCTGGTCCTCGATGATCTTCTCCAGGAGGACGTCGTCGTACTGGGAGACGACGTCGAGGAGCTTCTCGCGGTAGGTGTCAGCCTGCTCCTGGAGCTCGGGCGGGATGTCGGTGGTGTCGAACTTGGCGCCGAGCTCTTCGTCGTGCCAGACGACGGCCTTCATCTCGACCAGGTCGATCACCCCGGCGAAGTTGCCTTCCGAACCGATCGGCAGCTGGACGATGGCGATGGTCGCGTCGAGGCGGTCGAGGATCGAGTCGACGGCTTTGAAGAAGTCGGCCCCGAGGCGGTCCATCTTGTTGACGAAGCACATGCGGGGCACGTGGTACTTGTCGGCCTGCTTCCAGACCGTCTCGGTCTGGGGCTCGACGCCGGCCACGCCGTCGAAGACGGCGACGGCGCCATCGAGCACGCGGAGCGAGCGCTCGACCTCGACGGTGAAGTCGACGTGACCCGGCGTGTCGATGATGTTGATGCGGTGGTCGCGCCAGAAGGTCGTGGTGGCGGCGGAGGTGATGGTGATGCCCCGCTCCTGCTCCTGGGCCATGTGGTCCATGACCGCGGCGCCCTCGTGGACCTCACCGATCTTGTAGCTCTTGCCCGTGTAGTAGAGGATCCGCTCGGTCGTGGTGGTCTTGCCCGCGTCGATGTGGGCCATGATCCCGATGTTGCGGTAGTGCTCGAGGGGGACGTTCTCAGCCATCTCTTGGTCTCTGTTCTGGCGGCGGGGCCCCTGGGGGCGGCGTGCGGGGGGTGGTTCGTCTGGTGGTCCGGACATGCGTCGACCGGGCGGCGGCTGAGCCGGGCCCGGTCGGTCACGATCCGAGACGTGGCCCGGTGGGTCGGGGCCTACCAGCGGTAGTGGGCGAAGGCCTTGTTCGACTCGGCCATCTTGTGGATGTCCTCACGGCGCTTGACCGCGGCACCGATGCCGTTGGAGGCGTCGAGGATCTCGTTGGCGAGGCGCTCGGCCATGGTCTTCTCGCGACGCTGCCGGGCGTAGCCCACGAGCCAGCGGACCGCCAGCGTGGTGGAGCGACGGGGGCGGACCTCGATGGGCACCTGGTAGGTGGCGCCACCGACGCGGCGGCTCTTCACCTCGAGCTGGGGCTTGATGTTCTCGACGGCCCGCTTCAGGGTGCCGATCACGTCGTCGGTGCCGGTCTTCTCGGTCACGATCTCGAGCGCCTGGTAGACGATGCGCTCGGCGAGCGACCGCTTGCCGCGCTGCATGATCTTGTTGACGAGCTGGGTGACCAGGAGCGAGTGGTGCACCGGATCCGGGATGAGCTCGCGCCGAGGCGCAGGTCCCTTGCGGGGCATCAGAGGTTCTCCTTGACGTCACGGTTGCCGGCCGACACAGCGCCACTTCGTGGCGAGGGCGCCGTGCCCATGGTTCGCTCGCTGCGCTCGCTCAGCAAGAGGTTCTCCTTCACGTCACGGTTGCCGGCCGAGAGAGCGCCACTTCGTGGCGAGGGCGCCGTGCCCATGGTTCGCTCGCTGCGCTCGCTCACGGGTTCAACCGCCCTTCTTGGCGCCGTAGAGGCTGCGCGCTTGCTTGCGGTCCTTGACGCCGGAGGCGTCGAGGGTGCCCCGGACGACCTTGTAGCGGACGCCGGGGAGGTCGCGGACCCGGCCTCCGCGCACGAGGACCATGGAGTGCTCCTGCAGGTTGTGGCCCTCACCGGGGATGTACGCGGTGATCTCGACGCCGCTGGTGAGACGCACGCGCGCCACCTTCCGCAGGGCGGAGTTCGGCTTCTTGGGGGTGAAGGTGTAGACGCGGGTGCACACACCACGCCGCTGGGGCGCGCCCCTCAGAGCCGGCGTCTTGCCCTTGGCGGGCTTGCTCTGCCGACCCTTGCGGACCAGCTGCTGGATGGTGGGCACGAATGGGAACCTTCTTGTGCTCAGGCGGGTGCAGCCCTGGGGCGAATCCGCCACCGGGCCGGCCGGCCATGCTACGGGCGCCCGCCTGGCCGCATCAACTCCGTGCCCCCGGAGGGGGTCGGGCTGGGTCGCACGGACGGGGCGGGACGCGACGAGGGCGCCCCCGGAGGGACGCCCTCGTCGCAGTGGAGGGCCGGGTTCAGCCGGCCAGGCCGTCGCCGGAGTCGGGCACGACGGCCAGATCGGCTCCGTCGGCGGCCGCGCCGCCATCGGTCCGGTCGCCCTGGATGTCGGCCAGGTACTGCGAGGCATCGAAGTGCTCATCGGCGAAGCCCTCGCCGCCGTCGGAGGAGTAGAACGCCATCGGCTCGTACTCGGGGGCGTGGGTGCCGATGTCCTTGTACTGCGACAGGCCCGTGCCGGCCGGGATGAGCTTCCCGATGATGATGTTCTCCTTCAGCCCGAGCAGGGAGTCGGACTTCGACTCGATGGCGGCCTCGGTGAGCACCCGGGTGGTCTCCTGGAACGACGCCGCCGAGAGCCACGAGTCGGTGGCCAGCGACGCCTTGGTGATGCCCATGATCTCGTCACGGGCCTCGGCCGGAGCCTTGCCGTCTTCGACCATCACCCGGTTGCTGTCGCGGAACGCCTTGCGGTCGATCCGCTCGTCGGGCAAGAAGTCCGACTCGCCCGGGTCCGACACCGCCACGCGCCGGGTCATCTGGCGCACGATCAGCTCGATGTGCTTGTCGTGGATCGACACGCCCTGGTCGCGATACACCCTCTGGACCTGCTCGACGAGGTAGTTCTGCGTCTCGCGCAGGCCCTTGATCTCGAGCAGCTCCTTCGGGTCACGGGGGCCGGGGACGATGGCGTCACCGGCGACGACCTCCTCGCCGTCGTTGACGTCGAGGCGGGCCTGGATCGCGATGGTGTGGACCTCCTCGGACCCGTCGTCGGAGACGACGGTGACGACCCGGCCCTTGCCCTCGTCGTCACCGATGCGGATGACCCCTGAGGTGCGGACCAGGGTGGCCTTGCCCTTCGGGCTGCGGGCCTCGAAGAGCTCCACCACTCGGGGCAGACCGCCGGCGATGTCGCCGCCGCCGCTGCCCACCGCGCCACCGGTGTGGAAGGTCCGCATGGTGAGCTGCGTGCCGGGCTCACCGATGGACTGGGCGGCGATCACGCCGACCGCCTCACCCAGCTCGATGGAGCGCCCGGTGGCCAGCGAGCGGCCGTAGCACTTGGCGCAGACGCCGAACTCGGCGTCGCAGGTGAGCGGCGAGCGCACCCGCACCCGGTCGACGGTCTCGTCGTCGCGCATGGCGGCCATGAGGTGCTCGTCGACCGGCGTGTCGGCCGCGATGGTCGTCCCGTCCGCGAGCGTCACGTCGACCGCGAGGCAGCGACCGAAGAGGGCCGTCTCGAGGTAGGTGCGCTTCAGGACGTCGGTCGGCTCGACCTTGACCGCGCCGACGTAGGTGCCCTCGACCGAGAAGTAGCCGTCGGGCCACACGTTCTCGACCCACGTGCCACGGACGGGTCCGCCGTGGCGGCAGTCGTCCTCACGGACGATGAGCTCCTGGGCCACGTCGACGAGGCGACGGGTGAGGTACCCGGAGTCCGCGGTGCGCAGGGCCGTGTCGACCAGCCCCTTGCGAGCGCCGGGGGTGGCGATGAAGTACTCGAGCATCGCCAGGCCCTCACGGAAGTTCGACTTGATCGGCCGGGGGATCATGTCGCCACGAGGGTTGGCCACCAGGCCCCGCATGCCCGCGATCTGGCGGACCTGCATCATGTTCCCGCGGGCGCCGGAGCCGACCATCATCTCGATGGGGTTGAACTGCTCGGCGCGGAGGCCGGTCTCCATCTCGCGTCGCACCTCGTCGGTGGCCGCGGTCCAGATCTCGACCTCCTTCTGACGCCGCTCACCGTCGGTGATGACGCCCTTGCGGAACTGGTCCTCGACCTTCTGGGCCCGGACCTCGTGGGCCTCGAGGATGCCGGCCTTGCTCTCGGGCGTCTTCACGTCGTCGACCGAGATGGTGATGCCCGACTTCGAGGCGTACCGGTAGCAGAGGTTCTTGATGGCATCGAGGCTCGTGGCCACGACGGCCTTGGGGAAGTCATGCGCGAGCTCGTCGACGATCTGGCCCATGACCTTCTTGTCGACCCGCTCGTTGACGAAGTGGAAGTCGGGCGGCAGGGCATCGTTGAAGATCAGACGCCCCGGGGTGGTCTCGAAGTCGTCGACGCGGCGCTCACCGTCGTCATCGACGGTGACGGAGCGCAGGGTGATCGGAGCGTGCAGGGCGATGTGGCGGTCCTCATAGGCTCGCTCGACCTCGTGGAGGTGCCGGAACGTGCGGCCCTCACCGAGGGCGCCCTCGACCCGCTCGGTGAGGTAGTAGCCACCGATGATGAGGTCCTGGGTCGGCGTCACGAGCGGACGCCCGTGGGCGGGCGAGAGCACGTTGTTGGCCGAGAGCATCAGCACCCGCGCCTCGGCCTGGGCCTCGGCGGACAGGGGCAGGTGGACGGCCATCTGGTCACCGTCGAAGTCCGCGTTGAAGGCGGTGCACACCAGGGGGTGGATCTGGATGGCCTTGCCCTCGACCAGCACCGGCTCGAAGGCCTGGATGCCGAGGCGGTGCAGGGTGGGCGCCCGGTTCAACATGACCGGGTGCTCCTTGATGGCCTCCTCGAGGACATCCCACACCTGGGGCCGCCGGCGCTCGACCATGCGCTTGGCCGACTTGATGTTCTGGGCCAGCTCGGCGTCGACCAGCTTCTTCATGACGAACGGCTTGAACAGCTCGAGGGCCATGATCTTGGGCAGGCCGCACTGGTGCAGCTTCAGGGTCGGGCCGACGACGATGACCGAACGGCCGGAGTAGTCGACGCGCTTGCCGAGCAGGTTCTGGCGGAACCGGCCCTGCTTGCCCTTCAACATGTCCGAGAGCGACTTGAGCGGACGGTTGCCCGGACCGGTCACCGGCCGACCGCGACGGCCGTTGTCGAACAGCGCGTCGACGGCCTCCTGCAGCATGCGCTTCTCGTTGTTCACGATGATCTCGGGGGCACCGAGGTCGAGGAGGCGCTTGAGGCGGTTGTTCCGGTTGATGACCCGGCGGTACAGGTCGTTGAGGTCCGAGGTGGCGAAGCGGCCACCGTCGAGCTGCACCATCGGGCGCAGCTCGGGCGGGATCACCGGCACCACGTCGAGGATCATCGCCCGGGGGTCGTTGATCCGACGGCCGTGGTCGTCACGGCGGTTGAACGCGGCGACGATCTTCAGGCGCTTGACGGCCTTCTGCTTGCGCTGGGCCGAGAGGGGCTTGCGGCCCTCCTGAGGGTCGAGCGCCTCGCGGAGCTTGACCTCCTCGACGTCGAAGTCGATGCGGTCAATGAGCTGCTTGATGGCGTCCGCGCCCATGCCACCCTCGAAGTAGTCGCCGTAGCGGTACACGAGCTCGCGCCACAGCATCTCGTCGTCGAGGATCTGGCGGGCGAAGAGCTTCTGGAACTCGTCGAAGGCGCGATCGAGGCGCTCGAGCTCCTCGTCGTACTGCTCGCGGATGACCGCCTGGTCCTTGTCGAAGGCCTTGAGGCGCGCCTTGATGTCGGAGTCCTTGGCCCCGTCGGACTCGAGCTTGGCGACCTCGCCCTCGTGATCCTCGAGCCGGCGGGCCAGCTCGACGTCGCGCTGCTGCTCGATCTCTTCGCGCTCGGCGATCTTCTCGGCCTCGAGGTTGGGCAGGTCCTCGTGGCGACGATCCTCGTCGACCCACGTGACCAGGTTGGCGGCGAAGTAGATGACCTTCTCGAGCTGCTTGGCCTTCAGCTCCTCCTTCACCTCGGTGCCCATGAGGAGGTAGGCCAGCCACGACCGGGTGCCGCGGAGGTACCAGATGTGGACGACGGGCGCGGCCAGCTCGATGTGGCCCATGCGCTCGCGCCGGACCTTGGAGCGGGTCACCTCGACGCCGCAGCGCTCGCAGATGATGCCCTTGAAGCGCACCCGCTTGTACTTGCCGCAGTAGCACTCCCAGTCCTTGGTGGGACCGAAGATCTTCTCGCAGAACAGGCCGTCCTTCTCGGGCTTGAGCGTGCGGTAGTTGATCGTCTCGGGCTTCTTGACCTCGCCGTTGGACCAGGTGCGGATGCTGTCCGCAGTGGCCAGGCCGATCTTCAGCTGGTCGAAATCATTGACATCCAGCATCAGCAGGAGGTCCTTTCCCCGCCGAGACCGGCGGGCAGCAGTGTGGTGGGGGGCAGCGGGAGGGTGGTGATCGAGATCAACGGACGGCGCCGGCGCGGCGGTCGTCGTCATCGTCGGAGCCGCGCTCGGGGCGGGAGAGATCGATGCCGAGCTCCTCGGCCGTGCGGAACACGTCCTCGTCGAGCTCGCGCATCTCGATCTCCTCACCGGAGGAGGCCAGCACCTCCACGTTCAGGCACAGGGCCTGCATCTCCTTGATGAGCACCTTGAAGCTCTCGGGGATGCCGGGCTCGGGGATGTTCTCGCCCTTGACGATGGCCTCGTAGACCTTCACCCGTCCGAGGACGTCGTCGGACTTGATGGTCAGGAGCTCCTGGAGGCAGTAGGCGGCGCCGTAGGCCTCGAGGGCCCACACCTCCATCTCCCCGAAGCGCTGGCCGCCGAACTGGGCCTTGCCGCCCAGCGGCTGCTGGGTGATCATCGAGTACGGGCCGGTCGACCGGGCGTGGATCTTGTCGTCCACGAGGTGGGCCAGCTTCAGGATGTACATGTAGCCCACGGTGATGGGCTTGTCGTAGGACTCCCCGGTGCGCCCGTTGTAGAGGGTCGTCTTGCCGTCGGGGCAGATCAGCCGGCCACCGTCGCCGTACTCGTCGTGGACGGACTCGGGGTTCAGGTTGGTGAGGGCCTGCTGGATGGTGGCGTGCTTGCCGGCCTGGTCCTCCTCGTCCCAGTGGGCGCCGTCGAAGACGGGCGTGGCGATGAGGGTGGAGGGTCGGGTCGTGGGCCGGGTCTTGGCCTCGGTGCCGCGGATGGGCGCCTCGCCGGTACCCGGTCGCACGCCGCTGTCACCGGTGACCTCGGTCCAGCCCCAGCGCGCCGCGTAGCCGAGGTGCGCCTCGAGGACCTGGCCCACGTTCATGCGCGACGGCACACCGAGCGGGTTGAGGATGATGTCGACGGGGGTGCCGTCGGCCAGGAAGGGCATGTCCTCGACGGGGAGGATGCGTGAGATGACGCCCTTGTTGCCGTGGCGCCCGGCGAGCTTGTCGCCGACGGAGATCTTGCGCTTCTGGGCCACGTAGACCCGCACCAGCTCGTTCACGCCGGGGGGCAGCTCATGGCCGCCCTCGCGGGTGAAGACCCGGACGTCGATGACCTTGCCCGACTCGCCGTGGGGCACCTTCAGCGAGGTGTCACGGACCTCGCGGGCCTTCTCGCCGAAGATGGCCCGCAGCAGGCGCTCCTCGGGGGTGAGCTCGGTCTCGCCCTTGGGCGTGACCTTGCCCACCAGGACGTCTCCGCCGTCGACCTCGGCGCCGACGCGGATGATCCCGCGCTCGTCGAGGTCGGCGAGGATGTCCTCGGAGAGGTTGGGGATGTCGCGGGTGATCTCCTCGGGGCCGAGCTTGGTGTCACGAGCGTCGATCTCGTGCTCGTGGATGTGGATCGACGTGAGCACGTCGTCCTTCACCAGGCGCTGGCTGAGGATGATGGCGTCCTCGAAGTTGTAGCCCTCCCACGGCATGAAGGCCACGAGCAGGTTCTTGCCCAGGGCCAGCTCGCCGTTGTCGGTCGAGGGGCCGTTGGCGATGATGTCGCCCTGCTTGATCTTCTCGCCCTCGGCGACGACCGGACGCTGGTTGATGCAGGTGTCCTGGTTCGACCGCTCAAACTTGAGCAGCTTGTAGACCTTGCGACCGGCGGTGGCGTACTCGACGGTGATGTGGGTGCCGTCGACCTCGGTGACGAGGCCGTCGTCGATGGCGATCAGCATGTCGGCCGCGTCGCGGGCCGCCTTGGCCTCGATGCCGGTGCCGATGTAGGGCGCCTCGGCTCGCAGCAGGGGCACAGCCTGGCGCTGCATGTTGGCGCCCATGAGGGCCCGGTTGGCGTCGTCGTGCTCGAGGAACGGGATGAGCGACGTGGCCACCGAGACGATCTGCTTGGGCGAGACGTCCATCATCTGGACCTCGGTGCCGGGCACGGCGGAGATCTCCGTGGTGGCGCCGAAGAAGACATCGCGCTCGAGCTGGAGCTTCAGCTCGCCCAGGGTCGCGGCCTGCGGCGAGCGCCGCACCAGCACCCGATCATCGGCGAAGGTGCGGTCGTCGTTCAGCTTGGCGTTGGCCTGGGCGACGACGTACTCCTCCTCCTCATCGGCGGAGAGGAAGACGATGTCGTCGGAGACCACGCCGTTGTTGACCTTGCGGTATGGCGACTCGAGGAACCCGAAGCTGTTGACCCGGGCGTAGGTGGCGAGGTAGCCGATCAGGCCGATGTTCGGGCCCTCGGGGGTCTCGATCGGGCACATGCGGCCGTAGTGGCTGAAGTGCACGTCGCGGACCTCGAAGCCGGCCCGCTCACGGGAGAGGCCACCCGGTCCGAGCGCCGAGAGGCGGCGGCGGTGGTTCAGCCCCGAGAGGGGGTTGACCTGGTCCATGAACTGGGAGAGCTGGCTGGTGCCGAAGAACTCCTTGATGGCGGCCACGACGGGACGGATGTTGATCAGCGACTGGGGCGTGATCGCCTCGACGTCCTGGGTCGTCATGCGCTCGCGGACGACCCGCTCCATGCGGGACAGGCCGATGCGGACCTGGTTCTGGATCAGCTCGCCCACCGACCGGATGCGGCGGTTGGCGAAGTGGTCCTGGTCGTCGAGGCGGTATCCGGGCTCGGCGTCGACGAGGTGCAGGAGGTAGGTGGTGGCGGCCAGGACCTCGCAGCGTGACAGCACCGTCTGGTCGGGGAGGGCGTCGGGGTCGAGGGCCACGGCCTCCTCGGAGGTGGTGGGCCGGTCGAGCTCGAGCATGGGGAAGGTCTGCTCGAGCCAGTTGAGCTCGTTGCCGAGCTTGCGGTTGAGCTTGTAGCGCCCGACGCGGGAGAGGTCGTAGCGGCGGGGCTCGAAGAAGGCGTTGCGGAAGTAGGCCTTGGCCGACTCGACCGAGGGCGGCTCGCCGGGGCGGGCCCGCTTGTAGATCTCGACCAGCGCCTCGTCCTGGGTGGGCGCAAGCTCGCGATCCTTCTCGAACTGGCCCTCGAGGAAGTCGAACTCGCGGACGAAGGCCTCGAGGAAGCCGGGGGCCTGCTCCTCGTCGTAGCCGAGGGCCCGGAGCAGCACGAAGAGGCTGAGGCGGCGCTTGCGGGCGACGCGGGTGCCGGCGGTGACGTCCTTGCCCGGCTTCTGCTCGACGTCGAACTCGATCCACTCCCCTCGGTAGGGGTGGACGGTGCCGGTGACGAGCTGGTGCTTGGACAGGTTGCGGAGGCGGAAGCGCTCGCCGGGCTGGAAGATCACGCCGGGCGAGCGGACGAGCTGGGAGACCACGACCCGCTCGGTGCCGTTGATGATGAAGGTGCCCTTCTCCGTCATCATGGGGAAGTCCCCCATGAACACGGTTTGCTCCTTGATCTCACCGGTGTTCTGGTTCATGAACCGGGCGCGCACGAAGATCGGCGCCGCGTAGGTCATGTCCTTCTCTTTGCACTCCTCGACCGTGAACTTGGGCTCGGGCCGCAGGTCCTCATCGGTGGGGTCGAACTCGAGCTCCAGCTGGAGCGTCTCGGTGAAGTCCTTGATCGGGGAGATGTCCCGGAAGGTGTTGGCCATGCCGTGGGCCAAGAACCAGTCGAACGACTTGCGCTGGATGGCGATCAGGTCGGGGAGCTCGAGGACCTCATCGAGGTTCGCGAAGGAGTAACGGTCCCGAAGGATGGGGCGGGCAGACAAGGACGTCTCCTCGGATGGCGGGGCGATCACGCGACGATGGCCGCACTGGTGCCCACGATTCCCAGGCCGGAGGAGAGGGGATCGAGGCGAGCAGTCACGGCAACAGACCACACTAGGGGTCGACGTGCCCGGGGAGCAACCCGCGCGCCATGGTGCCGGACCGGCTCGCACGCCGGCCCTCAGAAGTTCCGCGCACAGTAAGCCGCCTCGCCCGGAAGGTCAAGGATCTCCCGCCGCCCGCGCTCAGCAGGAAGGGGCGCGGCCCGGCCCACCCCTGATCCCGGCGTGGGTTACTTGAGCTCGACCTCGGCCCCTTCGGCGACGAGGGCGTCCTTGGCCTTGTCGGCATCTTCCCTGGTCGCCTTCTCGAGGACGGCCTTCGGGGCCGCGTCGACGAGGTCCTTGGCCTCCTTGAGGCCCAGGTTGGTCAGAGCGCGGACGGCCTTGATGACGCCGACCTTCTTCTGGCCGGCGCTGGTCAGGACGACGTCGAACTCATCCTTCTCCTCCTCGACGGCCTCACCGCCGCCTCCGGCGGGCGCAGCCGCCATGGCGACCGGCGCCGCCGCGGTGACGTCGAAGCGCTCCTCGAACGCCTTCTTCAGCTCCGACAGCTCCAGCACCGTCATGCCGGCGATGGCGTCGAGGATGTCGTCAGTGGTCAGGGTGGCCATGGTCAGCTCTCCTCAGTCTCGGCCGACTCGGCCGGGGTCTCGTTCCCGGCGTCAGCCGGAGGGGTGGTGTCGTCGGCCGGGGTGGCCGACGGGGTGGCCGGATCCTCGGCCGGGGGGGCCGGATCCTCGACCGGGGTGGTCTCGTCCGCCGCGTCCGGCGTCGGGGTCTCGGGGGCGCCGGGCGCCCCGCCGGCGGTGACGAGGGCGCCGAGAGCGTAGGAGAAGCTGCGGGGCACGGCGTCGAGCAGGCTGGCGAACTGCTGCATCGGGGCGGCGAAGAGGCCGGCGATCTCCGAGAGCAGCTGGTCGCGGCCGGGGAGGTCGGCCAAGGTCTTGATGTCATCGGGGCCGAGCACCACGGTGCCGAGCAGACCGCCCTTGACGACCAACGCCGGGTTGGTGCGGGCGTAGTCCCGCAGCGCCTTGGCCACGCCGGCGGCATCGCCGTCGACGAAGGCGATGGCGGTCGGCCCGGTGAGCATGGGTTCGATGTCGAGGCCACGCTCCTGGGCCGCCAGGCGCACCAAGGTGTTCTTGTAGATCTTGTAGGTCCCGCCGGCGGCTCGCATGGCGGCGCGCAGCTCAGCCAGGGCGGCCACGCCGAGGCCGCGGTACTCGGTGAGCACGGCGGCTTCGGCGGCGTCGAAGCGCTCGCCGACCTCGGTCACGACGGCGACCTTGTCAGCACGGGGGTTGTCCACGGCTCCTCCTCTCTCGGTCCGAGGCGTTCCCGGGCGGAACGCGCAAAGGGTGTCCGCACCGTTCGCGCGAACACCCTCGGAGGAACGTTGTCCCCCGCCTCATCTGGTGGACTGGTGTCCTTTACGCACCCGGGGGTGCACCGGAGGTCTTCGGCGAGCGATGACTCGATTGTCAGCCCGGGGACGGTACCGGTCGACGGGGTGACGGGTCCAAACGGCCTAGTCGTCCTCGACCGGGTGGATGCGAGCCGGGTCGACCTTGATGCCGGGGCCCATGGTCGACGATAGTCCCACGCGTCGCAGGTAGCGCCCCTTGGACGAGGCCGGCTTGGCGCGGTGCAGCTCGTCGACGACCGCCCGCAGGTTGAGGGCCAGGTCGCTGGCGTTGAAGCTGGCCTTGCCCACCGGGACGTGGACGTTGCCGTAGCGGTCGGTGCGGTACTCGACCTTGCCGCCCTTGAAGTCGGCGACGGCCTTGCCCACGTCGGTGGTGACGGTGCCGGTCTTGGGGTTCGGCATCAGACCGCGCGGTCCGAGGACCCGCCCGAGGCGGCCGACGGTCGGCATCATGTCGGGGGTGGCGATGGCGACGTCGAAGTCGAGCATGCCTCCCTCGACCTGGGCGGCAAGGTCGTCGGAGCCCACCAGCTCGGCGCCCGCGGCCCGGGCCGCATCAGCGGCGTCCCCCGCGGCGAACACCGCGATGCGCACGTCGGTGCCGGTGCCCGCGGGCAGGCCCACGGTCCCGCGGACCATCTGGTCCGCCTTGCGGGGGTCGACGCCGAGGCGGATGCTCAGCTCGACCGTCTCGTCGAAGCCGGCGGTGGCCAGCGTCTTGGCCAGGTCGATGGCCTCGTCAGCCGAGTGCAGGTTGTCCCGGTCGAACCGCTTGGTCGCATCGGTGTAGCGCTTGCCCTTCGCCATGGTGGTGGCTCCCTCGTTGCTCGGGCCCGGGGCGAGGTCCTCCCCGGTGCCAGTTGTGGATGTGGATGTCGGCGTCAGCCGATTCGCTCAGGGTGGTGGGTGGGGTCGGTGGACGTGGATGTCGGCGTCAGCCGATGCGCCGGCCGATGCGCTCAGGGTGGCGGGTGGGGTCGGTGGGCGTGGGATGGTTGCCGGAGCCCTCGGGGACCGCGGTCAGCGGACCTCGAGGCCCATGGAGCGGGCCGTGCCCTCGACCTGCTTGACCGCAGCCGCGAGGTCGTGCGCGTTGAGGTCGGGCAGCTTGGTCTCGGCGATCGATCGCACCTGGGCGGCGGAGACCCGGCCGGCGCCCTCGCGCCCGGGGGTCTGGGAGCCCTTGGGGATCCCGGCGGCCTCGCGGAGCAGGACCGGCGTGGGCGGGGTCTTGGTGACGAAGGTGAACGAGCGGTCCTCGTACACCGTGATCTCGACCGGGACGATCGTTCCCCGCTGGGCTTCGGTCTGGGCGTTGTAGGCCTTGCAGAAGTCCATGATCGCCACGCCGTGGGGGCCGAGGGCGGTGCCGACGGGTGGCGCCGGGTTGGCCTGACCGGCGGGGATCTGGATCTTGACGACGGCCGTGACCTTCTTCTTGGCCATGGTGACCTACTCCTCGTGGGCGAACAGCAGCGGTGCCGCTCGGGTCTCAACAGATCGGCCACCGCCGAGGGGCGGCGCCGAGGGGACAGGGAAGGATACGGGGGTGGAGGCGCCGGGCGCCACCTGGCCACAGCCGGAAGGGCCCGGCCCGACGCTCAGAACTTGGCGACCTGGGAGAAGTCGAGCTCGACCGGGGTCTCGCGGCCGAAGATGTCGACGAGAACCTTGACCTTCAGCTGGTCCTCGTTGATCTCGACGATCTCGCCGGAGAAGTTGGCGAAGGGGCCTTCCTTGACCCGGACGGTCTCCCCCAGCTCGTGCTCGAGGCGGGCTCGACCCCTCTTCGACGGGAGGTCGTCGGAGTCGTCCTTGACCGACAGGAAGGTCTCGACGTCGCGCCGCGGCAGCGGGGAGGGCTTGTTGCCGGCTCCGACGAACCCGGTGACACCCGGCGTGTTGCGGATGACGTACCAGGAGTCGTCGTCGAGCATGCAGCGCACCAGCAGGTAGCCGGGGAACATCTTCTTCTGGACGACCTGCTTCTTGCCGCTGCGGATCTCGACGACGTCCTCCATGGGGATGACGACCTCGTGGATGCGGCCCTCCATGTTCATCGACGAGGTGCGGGCCTCGAGGTTCTGCTTGACCTTCTTCTCGTAGCCCGACTGCGTGTGGACCACGAACCAGCGCCCCGGTCGGTCGAACGGGCTCTCCACCGGCGCCGCCTCCTCCAGGAGGCTCTCGACGTCGATGACCTCACCGGTCTCGGGGTCGACCCCACCAGGCGCGGCGACCACCGCAGCCTCCGCGTCGACAGGCTCCCCCGGATCGCTCGGTGGGACCTCCGCCTCGCCCGCATCGGGGGTGACGGTGCCCGGCGACTGGGTGTCGACCGGAGACGCGGGGGCATCGGTCTCGGCCGTGTCGTGCGACGGGTTCGGCTCGGGGTCAGTCAGAAAGCTCACCGGTGGGTTCTCCCGGGGATCGGCGTGGTCGCGCAAGACGCGTGGGGCCCGGTCACGCGTCGTAGACCCACAGCACGGCCCTCGCCAGGCCGAAGTCGGCCCCGGCGATGAGCGCGGTGAGCACCACGATGGTGATGAGCACGATGATCGAGTAGTTGGTCGTCTCGACCCGGCTGGGCCAGTTGACCTTGCGCATCTCGGCGCGGACCTCGCGAACGAACTGGCGAGGCTTGGTCCGTTGGTCCTTGGGGCGGGGCGCGCTGGGCGGACGACGGGTGGCCTTGGGGCTGCCGTCGGCGTCGAGCGCTCCCTGCTTCTGGAGCATGCGCTTCTGTTCACGGTTCATCGCCATGGGAGGCACCTGACGAGCGGGGTGGGCGGACGGAGCAGGGCAGGAGGGACTCGAACCCACAACCGCCGGTTTTGGAGACCGGTGCTCTGCCAGTTGAGCTACTGCCCTCTGCGGGACATCTCCGGCTGGGTCGGCCGGAAACAGGCCCGGGCGAGACTAGCAACCGCGTCGCGAGTCTCCCACTCGGGTTCCGGGCTCAGCCCGCCAGGGGCAGCCGGCGGCCCTTCGTGCGAGTGGCCAGCACGATGGCTCCGGCCGCGCCGGCGGCGGCCGTGGCCGCAGCCAGGCCCCCGATGTACGCGGCCCGCCGGCCGGTCAGCAGCGAGCGGATGGCGTGGCGTTCACTTCCCTCCTCGATGTGGGCCAGCACCTCGGTGACCAGGCCCGGCGACGGCTCGAGCACCTCGGTGCGCAGAGACCGCAGAGCGCGCAGCACGCGCCGGTGCTGCACCAGGTCGGCCTGGCACCGCAGGCACCCGTCAACGTGGCGGCGGGCGCCACGATCGAGCGCACCGTCGTCGGAGGCCACGGTGGCCAGCTGCTCGGTCAGGTCGTCGCAGGCGACGCGCATCAGCTTGCCTCCCCCATCAGTGGTCCTCCCCATCCGGCCGCTCGCCCGGCTCGCGAGCGGGGAACAGACGCTCCTTCACCTTCCGGCGGGCCCGGTGCAGGCGCACCTTGGCCGCGGATTCCGAGATGCCCAGCTCAGCCGCGATGGCCTCGTGGGGCAGGTCGTAGACATCGCGGAGCACCACCACGGCGCGGAGCTTGGGGGGCAGCTCCTCGAGGGCCGCCGCCACCCGCGTGCGCAGGTCCGACGCGTCGGCCTGGGCCACCGGGTCGAGCTCCGGACGGGTGTCGACGACCACGAGGTCCTCGGCGAGCTCCTCGTGACGGTGGCGTCGGCGCCGGCCCAGCTGGGTCGAGGCGCAGTTGGCGGTGATGCGGTACATCCAGGTCGAGAAGCGGGCCTCGCCCCGGAACCGCCCGATCGACCGGTAGGCGCGGAGATAGGCCTCCTGGACGACGTCGCGCGCGTCGTCGTCGTCGCCCGTCAGCCGGCGGGCCAGCGTGTAGGTCTCGACGTGGGTGGCGTTCACGAGCTCCTCGAAGGCCTTGTCGTCACCGGCCTGGGCCCGGGCCACCAGCGCCGCCATCGCTTCGGGGTCCGAGCGGGGGTCGCGGGCGTGAGATCCGGGACTGGTGCCGGCGTCGGTCACCATCGGGGGTCAGACCCCCATCGAGGAGCGGTCGTTACCCATCGGGAGGCGGGGTCGAGCCCGAGACCCTCAGCGCGTCTCCTTGTGGACCGTGTGGGTGCGCTCCCAGCGGCAGTACTTCTTCATCTCGATGCGCTCGCGGTCGTTGACCTTGTTCTTGGTGGTGATGTAGTTGCGGCGCTTGCACGTCGTGCACTCGAGGGTGACGTGCACCCGCTTGTCGTTCCTGGCCATCGGGCTCTGCTCTCTTTGGTTTGGGTCGACGGGGGCCGAACCCGGCGGGCTACTTGATGATCTTGGTGACGCGGCCGGCGCCGACGGTGCGACCACCCTCACGGATGGCGAAGCGCAGACCCTCATCCATCGCGATCGGGTTGATCAGCTCGACGTGGATCGTCGTGTTGTCCCCCGGCATCGCCATCTC